>JAEUMA010000591.1 GCA_016793565.1 Rhizobiaceae bacterium | reverse complement strand
GTTCGGAGCGGAAGCGGCCGAGTAGCTGGAGCGGGTGACGCTGGCCGCCAGTGCCCGCACGACGGCCTGCACCGTCGGCCCCGCCTTCTTTCGGGTCAGGGCGTAGAACGCGTCGACGTCCCGGCGCGATGTGTTCGTGAGCCGCACCAGCTGCCCAAGACGCAGCTGCTCGTCCGTAAAGCCGGCCCACGCCAGCGCTGCTCCGCGCCCGGCGATCGCCTCGTGCATCATCGGCAGGTAGCTGGAGAAGGTCGGCCCGGGCAGGCTGTCGTCGGTGCCGATCCAGGATTGCCAGCTGTCGACGGCATTGGCGGCTGACGCCAGGTGCAGCAGCGGCACGTCGCGAAAGGCCTTCGGGTCGCCCGACTTCAGCTGCGGATGGCGCTGAAGAAAGGCCGGCGAGCAGACCGGAAACCACTCGCCGTCGAACAGTCGCTGCACGACGAAACCAGGCCAGTTCTCGGGCCTCCCGTAGCGGATCGAGATGGAAACCTCCGGCTGGTTCAACGCCTGCGGGTCCGTCGACGTCAGCAGCATCACGCGGCCGTACCGAATCTGCGATGTCACCAGTTCGAAGCGCGGCATCAACCAGGCCTGGACGAGGTCATAGCCGCTGCCGATCACGAAGGTGTCGGGACGCGGAGTCGAGATGCGCTCCACCGCCTGCCGGATAGTGCCGAGGCCATCACGTAGCGCATCGGCCAGCAGCAGCCCGTCCTCAGTCACAGACACCCGGTTGCCCTTGCGCCGAAGCAGTTCCACGCCGAGCTGCTGCTCGAGATTGGCGATGTGGCGGCTTACCGCCGACTGCGCGACCGCCAATTCCTCCGCCGCCGCGCTGAGCCCACCACGCCGGGCGACGGCCTCGAAGGCCAGCATCGCGTTGAGCAGGGGCAGCGAGGCCTTGAGCGTTTTCATCGATCGGTCCCGACGGTCGGCATGGCAGATGCCTTTCTATGCCTTTTCGATAGGAAAGACTGCCAAAATCATGGTTGATGTAGGCCGCAAGTCGTCGCAACGCTATGGAAAAGTCATTCTGGGCCAGCCAACGGAGATCCCCATGCCAGCCGCTGCCACCGAACTCCAGGCCGCCGAACGCGGCCGCGTTCTCGGCCTCATCGGCGATCATCGCGCCAACTGGTCGCTGCAGCAGGAATTCTATCTCGATCCCGCGATATTCGCTCTGGAACGCGAGCTCTGGTTTCCGCGCCAGTGGGTGATCGTCGCGCATGCCAGCGAGGTGCCAGAAAAGGGGCGCTACATCGTGCGCAAGCTGTTCGACGAGGAGATCATCGTCGTGCGCTTCGGCGACGGGGAAAACGATATCGCCGCCTACTACAACGTGTGTACTCATCGCGGCTCGCGCATCTGCACCAAGGACGGCCGCGGACGTCTTCTGGTCTGCCCGTACCACGCCTGGTCGTTCCGGCTGACGGGCGAGTTACAGACGAAGCAGGACCTTCCGGAAGGGGTCGATCCCGAGACGCTTGGGCTGCACAAGGTGCCGACGCGCGCCTTCGGCGGGCTGGTGCTGTGCGGGCTGGACCGCGCCAACCTCCCGGACATCGAGCCGGTAGCGGCAGGACTGACTGACCGGTTGCGCGAGCACGGCGTCGACAATGCCCGCATCGTCGTGCGCAAATCCTATCCGACGATGGCGAACTGGAAGCTCGTTCTGGAGAATTTCCTGGAATGCTACCACTGCCGCCCGGCGCATCCCGAATATTTCCGCGTCAACGGACATGTGAAGGTGACGGCGATGCGCGATGCCGGGCAGGCGGCGGTCTGGCAGGAGGAAGTCGACGCCTGGCACAGCGTGATCGGCGACGCCGAGTTCAACAAGGGCGTGTGGGAGCCTGGCGACCTCGACACCATGCCCTTCGCGATGCACCGCAAGCCGATCGGTTCCGGCCGCAAGACGCTCTCCGACGATGGCGGGCCGGTGTCGCGGCTGATGGGCGGCCGTACCGACTATGACGGCGGCGAAAGCGGCTTCCGCATCGGCCGGCTGTCGTTCCTGAGCGCGCCGAACGATTATCTCGCCATGTTCCAGATGATCCCGCGCAGCGTCAACGAGACGGACGTGGTCATCACCTGGCTGGTCGACAGAGACGCCGATGTCGACGTCGAGGCGGAGAAGATCTCCTGGATGTGGGACGTCACCACGGTCCAGGACAAGATCATCACCGAGGACAACGCCGCCGGCATTGCCTCGCGCGCCTATCGTCCGGGACCCTATACGCCGCTGGAATCGCAGACCGCCTTCTTCATCGAGACCTATCTCTCGCAGATGAAGGCATTGATCACCGGCGAACGCGCAGCCACGGCGAGCACCGAGTGGGAAGCGCCGATGCAGCTGTTCGCCTCGCCCAAGGCCGCCTGTCCGGCACCCCGGCACTAGACGAGCATTGTGCCGCCGAGGTAGGCTGTAACGTTCGGACTGGGCTCCTCCGGGGCGAAGCGATATCGACGCCCCCGTTCGACCCCTCGCAGCTTCGCAAGACACGGTAGCGAAGACCAGCCTTTTGGATACAATCGGCCGCGGCGCTGGTCTGCTAGAGCGGTTCACGGTCAGATGGAAACGTTCTGCCGGAGGCAATTCGATCCCAAGGTCGAGGCGGGTGTCGCAGCCCGTACCTGGATGGTACGGACAAGACGCCCGCCGACGGATTCGGCTCGAATTGAGCCGGCCCGAAGGGTTTGCCGCTGGCGGATGCCCGCTGTGTCAGCCGGCTTGCCCGATGCACCACGTCGGGCCTGCGCCGCCTTCCGTGCGGAGCATCTCGCCATCGAGCAAACAGAACCGTTTCCGTCTAACCCTGAACCGCTCTAGAGGCGGTCGAGGAATTTCTGCGCAATGCCGGTGTAGTCGCCGTCGAAATGGTGGCCGCCATCCGTTTCGAGCACCGAGACGGACCTCAGCGTGGGGTCGGGACATGCGCTCTCACCTTCCTCCTTGCCGTAGATGCAGATGACCCTGTCCGCCGGCAACGCAGCGATGGCCGGAACGACGGAATAGCCGCTGTCGTCGATACCGAGCCAGCCGGAAATGGTGACCTGGAAAGACGTCGACTGGCCTGGCGCCATCAGCGCGATGACCTTGGTCCTGTCCTGTAACGGCTTGGGCAGCAGTGGGTAGGCGAAGGGCAGCGTATCGGCGCCGAAAGAATATCCGATCAGCATCACGGGCAATGCTCCGCCGGGGTCGGCATCCTTGACCAGCGCTTCGACGTCCGCAGCCAGTTCCTGTGGCGTCCGTTTGGACCAGAAATAGTGCAGCGCATCGAGACCTACCACATGCACGCCCTGGGTGGATAGCCATTCGCCAATGGTCTTGTCGAGGTCGCGCCAGCCGCCGTCTCCCGAAACCAGCACCGCCACCGCCTTCGGTGGCGTGCTGGACGGCAAATCCACGACAGGCAGCTTTCCGAACGGCTCAATGGCGTCCGCAAGGGTTGCGACTGCCTCGACGATCTGGCCTACGCGGTCGTCGGAACTCAGTTCATCGACCGTGATGTTGGGCCGCGCCGAAGCCGCCGCGCTGTAGCGCTGCAGGTCACCCGAGGCGACGAACAGCGCCGCAGCTTCCGGCATGGGTTTGTCGAAGGCGTAGGTGAAAGCCTGGCCGTCCGGCATCCGCGTCGCCGTAGAGCCCGGGCAGAAAGGCAACCGCAGGCCGAGGCGATCGACGAAGCCGGAAGCAACGGCGCCGCCCAGCGTGTTCGCCGGCGCGTCGGCCAGCGCCGCGTAAACGAAGGTTGCGCCCTCACCGGTCCCGGTCAGGATCGGAGGCAGATAGGTCTGGATATCGAGCTGCCGTTGGGCGGTCTGCGCCAGATCGGTGATCTCGCCGACAACGTAGAGGCAGGTGCCGTCGGCACGGTCTAGCTCCTTGGCGTAGGACGACAGGTCGACGCCGAGCACCACATCGCCGTCCGCACGCAGGGCGTTGGCGACGGCGTCGTCGGTAGTGGCCCAGCCGGAGCGATCCGAGAAATGGACGATCATGGCCTTCGGCTCGCCCGATGGAGCGAAGACCTTCACGTTTTGCAGGCGCGCGACGGAAAGCATGGACGGAGCAGCGGCGGAGGCGGGCGCGTGAAGGCTCAGCAGCCCCGCCGTGGCAAGTGCGATTGTCAGCAAATTGTTCATCGCTTGAAGATTCCGATTGGACTGCCCGAGATCAGGCTGGTGATGTCGACGAGAGCCTGAGGCAGAGCGAGCCCGCCGCGACAGGCGAGGTACTGCGGTGTCCAGACCGGGTCGAACTTCTGCTTGAAGGCGCGCAGGCCTTCAAAATTGTAGAACTCGTCGCCGCGCTTGTAGATGAAGGTGCCGATGCGGCTCCAGGTCGAGGCGAGCGGATGGTCAGAGAGCCCGGCCAGCGGCGCCGCGCCGAGATTGAACCAACGGTAGCCCTGTTCCTTTCCGTAGACGAGGAGATGCGCGAACAGCGCCTCCATCATCACCTTGGAAACGCCCGGCCGGTAGCGCATGAGGTCGATCGAGACTTCCTGGCCATCGCCGCTGCGCCACAGATTGGCGAAGGCGACGATCTCGCCGTCCTTGCGCAGCACGGCACAGTCGAATTCGCTGATATAGGCGTCGTCGAAGCGACCGAGTGAGAAGCCTTTTTCGTGACCCGCCTTGCTGACCAGCCATGCATCCGACACCGCCCGAAGGTCGCGCAGGCATTGGGGCACCTCCGACTTCGGCACCACGGAGAAAGCCATCCCCTCCCGGCTGGCCCGGCCTTGGGCGTAGCGCAAGGGTTGCCGTGCCGCCCCCGCGAGCGAAAAGCCTGCGAGATCGACGCGCGCCACTTCGCCGATCTTCAGGATGGCGAGGTTCATATCGAGATACGCTGTCAGGAACTCAGGCTGGATCGCGTAGAAGACGGGCCGGGCCCCTGCCCGGTCGGCCGCCTCGACGAATCGCCAGATCATCGCGCGCCCGGCGCGCGGATCGCCGACCGGGTCCCCCATTGTGACCCAGCTGCGCCCCGAGATGGCGTACATCAGGAATGCCGCGCCATCGTCCGAAACCATGAACAGCTTGTCGCCAAGCAGCGCGGCCGATGGTTGCGTGCCCGAACAGGTCTGCAGAATCCGGCGCACCGCATCGGGAACGGGCGCCGTCCTGTCCATCTTGGGCGGCGTAGGTCGGTTGATGAGCGCGTCGACCGCAATGGCGGCGGCCACGACCGTCAGCGCAAGAGTGGCGCGCAGAAAGCGCGGCGCGTCACCGTCCCAGGAGAACTGCCACCATAGCGCGGACTGATACTCCACGTGCCGGTACGCCAGGAATCCCACCAGCGTCGCGCACAGAAGCACGATTGCCATCAGGCCGATCCACGTCGGGTTCGGCCTGAAACTGCGCCAGTCGCCCTTACGATAGAAAGCATTGCGGTAGAGGACGAGCACCGCGGCCATGGCCAGAAGCACGGCCGCCTCCTCCCAGTCCAGGCCCTTGGCCAGGGAGAAAGCGGCGCCGGCCAGGAGGAGAACGATGGCGATCGTGCGCGCGAGCGCCAGCCGGCGATAGAGCCCGCGCGCCAGCACGATCAGCAGCAGACCGATCAGGCTGGCGATCAGGTGGGAGGCCTCAACGAAGGGCAACGGAACCAGGTCGGCGAGAAAGCCGGCGCGCTCTTCCACCGTGGGCGTGTTTCCCGACAACAGCAGCAGAACGCCGCCGAGAAACACCAGCGTGGCGACGACCGGCGGAACGATGCGCCTCGTCAGCGCGAAGGTCCGGTTGGCGACGCCGCCAACGGCAGCGCGCGCCCGATAGCCTTCGAAGACAAGCAGGGCCAGCGCAGCCAGTCCAAGCGGCAGCACATAGTAGACGACCCGGAAGACGATCAGGGCCGCCGCTATATCCGGTCGTGCGCCGGCACCGAGGCCGAGCATAACCGTCGCCTCCAGCACGCCCAGCCCGCCGGGCGCATGGCTGACGACGCTAGCGAGGATCGCCGCGACGAAGATCAGGAGGAAAACGCCGAAGCCCGGCGCCACGTCCGGCGGCAACAGGACGTAGAGCGCGCCGGCCGCCGCGGCGATGTCGACGGCGCCCACCACCAACTGGGCGACCGCGCTGCGGGCGGTCGGCAGGGGAAACCGCCAGTCGAGCACAGTGATCTCGCGGGCGCCGCCTGCCAGCCAAAGCACCGCCAAAGCCATGAGGACGATGACAGCGGCGCCGATCAAGCGATCGTCCGCAGGCGACAGAAACCGCAGGG
>JAEUMA010000571.1 GCA_016793565.1 Rhizobiaceae bacterium | reverse complement strand
GTTTTGAAAAGCCTAGCAATAGCCGTATCTCTAGCCTGCGTATCGTCGCTGGCAGCGGTGTCGACAGCCAGCGCCGAGACGAAAGTTCGCATCAACCAGGCGTTCCAGTCGGTCCTTTACCTTCCGATCTACATCGCCAAGGAGAAGGGCTTCTTCGCCGATCAGGGCGTAGACGTCGACATCAGCACCGGTGGCGGCGGCTCGCAGTCATGGGCGGCGGTTATCAGTGGCTCGGCCGACTTCTCGATCCAGGACCCGCTATTCGTGCCGAAGACCCGTGAGAACGGCGGCGACGGCGTCGTTGTTGCCGGCGTCCATAATGCGCCGACCGTCTTCATCATTGGCAAGGATCCGACCCCGCTTCAGGACAACCTGAAATATCTTTCCGGCAAGCGCGTGATCACCAGCCCACAGCCGGACACGACCTGGGCGTTCATGACCTATCTCAGCCTCCAGGAAAAGATCGATGACGTGAAGATCGTGAATGTCGCGATCGGCAACGAGATTCCGGCCATTGTCAGCGGCGCGGCGGACTACGCGCTCGCAGTCGAGACGCAGGTGTCGCAGGCGGTGAAAGAGCAGGGGCTGCACGTCGTCTACTCGTTCTCGGCGAACAAGGACTGGTTCCCCTTTGCCTTTTCCAGCCTGACCACCACCAACGACTACATCCAGAAGAACCCCGAGGCTGCGCAGGGCGTGGTGACCGCGTTCGAACTCGCCTCCCGCTATATCTACGCCGACCTCGAAGGGTCCGTGGACGTGGCGCAGAAGTACTTCCCGGACATTCCGCGCGACATCCTGAAGCAAGCCATTCAGCGCAACATCGACGCCAAGGGCTATCCCGAGCACGTGCTCGTCGAGAAGAAGGCATGGGACAACAACCTCAACATCGCGGTCTATGCCGGCAACATCGGCGGTTATCCGACCGAGGCGACCTCCTACGAGAACAACGTGAACGTGGAACTCGCCAAGAAGGCCGCTGAAATCGCGGACGCCAAGAAGTAGTATCCTCCCACCCTTGGGACGGTCCCGCACGCGGGACCGTCCCTTTTGTTTCGGAGACCGGCAATGACGAAGTACGATATAGCTCCACGGCTTTCGTTGTCGGCCATAGATGCCGCGGATGAGGCGGCTGTGGCGACGGCAAGGGAGTGGACGCAGCGCGCACAGAATCTGGCTGCCTTTGCCATGGCCAACCTGTCGCCCGACCTGCCGCCGATCACCGCCTACATTTCCTCTATCGAAAACAACAGCAGGCTCCGGAAGATCCGATGAGCGCATCGTCCGATCTCCTTGCCAGGCCCATCGCCGAGCTTGGCCGTCTGATCCGCGCGCGAAAGATCTCCTGCGGCGATCTGGTGGAAGCCTGTCTGGAACGCGAGGCTGCGACCCGCAATCTCAACGCCTACACCGAACTGTTCGCTGAAGAGGCCCGCTCGGTCGCCGAAGCGTCGCAGACGCTGCTCGACCGTAGCTACGACCTCGGTCCACTGCACGGCATCCCGGTCGCATTGAAGGGCAACATCGCCGTCAAGGGCCGCAGGACAACCGCCGGCAGTCGCATTCTCGCCGACCACGTTCCGGATGCCGATGCTGCCATGGTCCGGCGCC
>JAEUMA010000543.1 GCA_016793565.1 Rhizobiaceae bacterium | reverse complement strand
TGCCGGCAGTTTCACGTGCCGGAAGGTGCTGGATCTGGACGCGCCCATCGAGCGGACGAGGTTGAGCACGTCGCGGTCGACTGAGGCGAGGCCGTCGAGCACGTTCACGACCACCGGGAAGAACACGACCAGTGCGACGATGACCAACTTGGGGGCGAGGCCGAAGCCCAGCCAGATGGTGAGCGCGGCGGAAATGGCGACGACGGGTATGGCCTGGCTGGCGATCAGGACCGGATAGAGCACGCCGCGCGCGGTGCCGGAGGCGTCCATCAGCACGGCGAAGACGAAGCCGGTGCCGGCGCCGACGATGAAGCCCAGCAGGAATTCGAAGAAGGTGATGCTGAAGCCGTTGAGCAGCGCCGGCCAGTCGGAGCGGATATGCTCCAGAACCTGCATGGGCGAGGGCATCACATAGCGTGGGATCTGGAAGGCCGCCACAAGCAACGCCCACAGCGCGATGACCAGCGCCAGCGCGATCACCGGATAGGCGACCTGCAGGACGGTGTTGCGGGTGAGCCGGCCGTCAGCCATGCGGGGTATCCAGTTCGAAGGGGTTGGCGGTCGAGCCGTCCGAATAGATCAGGTCGAGGATGTGCGCCTTCAGCCGGCTGAATTCCGGGCTGGTCAGGCTGGACATCGGCCGCGGGCGCTCGATCGGGACGGGCAGGATCTCGCGGATGCGGCCCGGCCGCGGCGTCATCACCACGACCCGGTCGGCCAAAAGCACGGCCTCGTCGATGTCGTGCGTGACGAAGACGATGGTGCGCCGTTCCTGCGCCCAGACGCTGAGAAGCCATTGCTGCATCGAAAGCCGCGTCTGCGAATCCAGCGCGCCGAAGGGCTCGTCCAACAGCATGACGTCGTGGTGCATGGCGAGCGTGCGCATCAGTGCCACGCGCTGGCGCATGCCGCCCGACAGCGCCGAGGGGTAGTGGTTGATGAAGTCGCCTAGCCCGTAGCGGCGCGCCAGCGCCACGCCCTCGGCCTGCTGGGCACGGCTGGCGCCACCCTTCAGGATCGCGGCGAGGACGATGTTGTCGATGACGGTGCGCCAGGGCAGCAGCAGGTCTTTCTGCAGCATGTAGCCGACGTGGCCGGCGCGCCCGGTAACGTCCTTGCCGTCGATCGACACCCGTCCCTGCGTCGGATCGAGCACGCCGGCGACGATGTTGAACATCGTGCTCTTGCCGCAGCCGGACGGGCCGACCACCGAGACGAACTCGCCATGGCCGATATCGAGGTCGGTCGGGGCCAGCGCCTGGGTTTCGCCGAAGCGCTGGGAAATGCCCTTGAGCGAGAGTTTTGCCGGCGCACCGGGCTTCCGGGCCGTCGCCTCGCCGCTCACAGGACCACGCATTTCTCTCGCCCGAACCAGACGAGATCCTCGACCTTGACCGCGATGTCGTCGCGTGCGGCGAAGGGCTCGACCGCCCATGCGCCCCACATCGGCGTGGAGTTGCCGGCGTCGATGAACTGATGGAGATAGGCGGCGCCGGCCGTCAGCGAATGGCCGATATTGGCAAGCAGATCCAGCAGGACGAAGCCTTCCGCCACGAGCCGGTCGTGGGTCATGCCGAACAGTTCGTTCGCCGGCATTCCCGGCCGGCATTTCGGCAGGATCTCGTAGTGGAGCTTTTCGAGATCGCGCAGCGCATCGTGCGCCCGCGGATAGTCGCCGACGACCCGGCAGCGGGTGCAGTCGCCCCAGGAACCGTCGGCGGTGATCGGATGGACGTCGACCATCAGCACATCGCGCCCGGCGGCGGCGAGGTCGGTCGGCGGATTGGTCGGAAAGCAAATCCTGGTGTTTTCGCCGAGGCCGACATTGGTGATGGTCCACACATGCTCGACGCCGTTGGCGATGAGATAGGCGCTCACCGCCAATTCGATGTCCTTCTCGGTGACGCCGGGCTTCACGGCGGCGAGGCCCGCCGCCGCGGCGCCCTTCGCCAGGGCCTGCGCCCTGACCAGCCCGGGCGGCGGCGTCTCGGACACGTCGGGGCCGGGGCGGTAGGTCCAGGCGGGTACGATGCGTCGGGCGGCGGCGGTCATCTGCAACTCCTACTGGAGGTACTGATTGGTGTAGTAGGCCGACGGTTCGAGCGGCGCGGCGACCACCTCGAACTTCTTCAACGCGGCTAGCAGCGAGACCCAGTTGGCGTCGTTGGAGGTCATCAAGTCCGGCCCCATCTCGCCGAACAGAGGAATGGTGTCCTTCCACTGCTGGGCGATGAATTTCTCGTCATAGGCCTTTGCGTAGAGTTCGGTGAACGCCGCAACGGCCTCGTCGGGATGGGCGACGGCATATTCGATGCTCTTCTTAGTGGCGCGAAGGAAAGCTTTGGCCAGATCGGGATTGGCCGTCAGCCATTCGTCGTTGCCGGCCAGCATGAAGATCGGCGTGTTCGGCACGCCGTGGTCGGTGGCGGCGATGAACTCCGGCTTCTGGCCGCCGGTGGTGAACATGCCGGTGCCCTCGGCATTGGTGATGCCGGTGATGGCGTCGACCTTCTTCTGCAGGAGCAGCGGAACGGTATCGTCGGCGGCGGCCACGGTGGTGACGTCGTCCAGCGTAAGGCCGGCATCGGCCAGCATCATGGTGAGCTGAGCCTTGGTCCAGGCGTCGTTGTAGATGCCGATCGTCTTGCCCTTCAGTTCGGCCACCGTCAGCGGCGATCCCTCTGCGCTCAGGATACCCCAGTTGTTGCCGCGGCCGTAGCGGGCGATGGCGGTGACGGGCGCCTGCTGCTCGCGGGCGAAGATGACATCCATCACCGTCGTGAAGGCGACCTGCGCGCGGCCAGTGCCGAGAAACTTCATGGTGTCCGCCACGGTCGGCGGCGTCACGATCTCCAGTTCGATGCCCTCGTCGGCGTAGAAGCCCTTCTTGCTGCCGAGGATCCAGGGCACCCAGAAGCCGTCCGGAACCGGCCATTCCTGGATGAAGGTCAGCTTGGTCAGATCCTCGGCGGTTGCGGGCGTGAGCGCGATCCCAAAAGTCGCGACCGCCGCGGCCAGGGCGCCGGCGAAACTGCGCCTGGTGAGAGCCATCATCGTCATTCTCCTCTGGTCGAGTTTTGATTTTTAGGAAGTTGGTGTTCAGTCTGAACCGGTTCAATAACGTCTGTCAATGGACAAAAATTGTCTATCGCCCCATTGATCTCCCTCAGATGATGCGGCAGACATTGAGGTTCTGAAACGGTTCAATATGGGCGGCGCGCGAATGGTCCGCCTGCCTTGGCTGACGAAGGAGGTGCGATTCGTGTCGAACGGGAAAAAGAAGGTGCTGCTCGTCGGGGAGACGTGGGTCAGCGCGGCGACGCATTTCAAGGGCTTCGACCAGTTCGGCAGCGTCACCTTTCATTCCGGGGCGGAGCCGCTGGTCAGAGCACTGGAGGACAGCGCGTTCGAACTCGTCCACATGCCCGCCCATCAGGCCCCCGAGAAACTCCCCTTCGACCTCGACGGGCTGAACGCCTATGACGCCATCCTACTCTCCGACATCGGCGCGAATTCGCTTCTGCTGCACTCGGACGTTTGGGTGAACGGCAAGCCTGTCGCCAACCGTTTGAAGCTATTGAAGCAATGGACAGAGGCGGGAGGCGGCCTCGCCATGATCGGCGGCTATCTCTCTTTCCAAGGGATAGACGGGCGCGCCCGCTGGCACCGCACTCCGGTGGAGGCGGCGCTGCCGGTGGAGTGCCTGCCCTATGACGACAGGCTGGAGGTGCCGGAAGGCTTCAGCGCCGTCGTCGACGCGAAATCCCGCCACCCGATTCTCGAGGGCCTTCAGGGTCCATGGCCGATCCTGCTCGGCGCCAACGAGGTCAAGGTCAAGGCCGGCGAGGGCATCGAGGTTCTGGCCAGCCTGCCGGCTGAGGAGGGCGGGCACCCGCTGCTCGTCACGGGTAGCTGCGGCAAGGGTCGCACGCTGGCCTGGACCTCCGATCTCAGCCCCCACTGGCTGCCGGCCTCCTTCTATCAATGGCCCGGTTACACGACGCTCTGGCGCAACGCGCTGAGTTGGCTGACGAGAAGCTGAGGAGCATGCGCAGTCGACCTGATTTCGCGCCGTCCCGCGGCAAGCCGCCCGGCCCAGCCGGAACCGCAGTTTAAGCCGGAGCACGAACCATGCCCGAATCCCGCAAGCAGGCTTCCGTAACGGTCGCCTGCATCCAGATGGAACCGCACATCGGCGAGACCGAGGCCAATGTTGCGCGCTCGATCCGGCTGATGGAGGACGCAGCCGCCAAGGGCGCGCAGCTCGTCGTGCTGCCGGAACTCTGCAACACGGGCTATGTGTTCGAGACCCGCGCGGAGGCCAGGGCGCTGGCGGAACCCGTTCCGGACGGTCCGACCTGCCAGGCATGGGCCGCTGCGGCAGCACGGCTCGGCCTGCACATGGTAGCCGGCATCACCGAACGCGACGGCGAGATGCTCTACAATTGCGCCGTCATCATCGGGCCTGACGGGCTGGTCGGCCGCTACCGCAAGGTGCATCTGTGGGGTGACGAGGCGTTGTTCTTCGCGCCCGGCAATCTCGGCTTTCCGGTCTTCGACACGCCGCTCGGGCGGATCGGCTGCCATATCTGCTATGATTGCTGGTTTCCGGAGAGCTTCCGCCTCGCCGCCCTCCAGGGCGCTGAGATCGTCTGCGTTCCCACCAACTGGGTTCCGATCCCCGGACAGGACCCGAAGCGCGAGGCGATGGCCAACATCCTCGTGATGGCCGCCGCCCATTCCAATTCGGTGTTCGTGGCGGCCGCCGACCGCGTCGGCA
>JAEUMA010000542.1 GCA_016793565.1 Rhizobiaceae bacterium | reverse complement strand
TGGTGGACTGCCACAGGCCGTGGATGCGGCGGTTGGAGACGAACCAGATGTGCAGGTTCTTCTTGGCGCGGGTGAGGCCGACATAGGCGAGGCGGCGCTCTTCTTCCAGCGCAGCGCGGCCGCCTTCGTCCAGCGCGCGCTGGTTGGGAAAAAGGCCTTCCTCCCAGCCGGGCAGGAAGACGGTCTCGAACTCCAGGCCCTTGGCGGAATGCAGCGTCATGATCGAGACGGCATCGGTGTTCTCGTTCTGCTCGGCATCCATCACAAGCGCGACATGCTCCAGGAACGAACGCAGCGATTCGTAGTCCTCCATGGAGCGGACGAGCTCCTTGAGGTTTTCCAGCCGGCCCGGCGCCTCGGCGGAACGGTCGTTCTTCCACATCTCCGTGTAGCCGGACTCGTCCAGAATGATCTCTGCCAGCTCGGTATGGGGTGTCGTATCCAGCGCCTCCTGCCAGCGCGAAAAATTGGCGCAGACCTCGCGGAGTGCGGCGCGCGGCTTGGGCTTCAGCTCGTCGCTTTCCGCCAGTTGCCCGGCAGCGGCCAGCATGGGCATGCTCAGGGCGCGCGCGGTATGGTGGATCTGCGCTATCGCCGCCTCGCCGAGGCCGCGCTTGGGGACGTTGACGATGCGTTCGAAGGCGAGGTCGTCGGCGCCCTGCGCTACGACCCGGAAGTAGGCCAGCGCGTCGCGAATTTCCTGGCGCTCGTAGAAGCGAGGTCCGCCGATCACCCGGTAGTTCAGCCCGAGCGTGACGAACCGGTCTTCGAATTCGCGCATCTGGAACGAGGCGCGCACGAGGATGGCCATGTCGTTGAGCGCATGGCCGCGCCGCTGCGCCTGTTCGATCTCCTCGCCGACGGCGCGCGCTTCCTCCTCCGAATCCCAGGCGGCGTGCACCATCACCTTGGCGTCGGCCGGGTCGGGCCTGTCGGTGAACAGCGTTTTGCCGAGCCGACCTTCGTTATGCGCGATGAGATGCGAGGCAGCACCGAGAATATGCGCGGTCGAGCGGTAGTTTCGCTCCAGCCGGATCACGGTCGCGCCCGGAAAATCCTTCTCGAAGCGCAGGATGTTGTCGACCTCGGCGCCGCGCCAGCCGTAGATCGACTGGTCGTCGTCGCCGACGCAGCAGATGTTGACTTTTGTTTCGCTCACGCTGTCGCCGCCGACGCGGCTTCGCTCCGCGGGGGCGGCCTGACCGGCCGACGCCTGATCGGGCTTGCGGCCTTCGGTCGGCGATTGGCCAATCTCCCCCCTCGAGGGGGAGACTGGCGACTTCGACCGCTGCGCGAGCAGCCGCAGCCACATATACTGAGCGGTGTTGGTGTCCTGATACTCGTCGACGAGAATGTATCTGAAGCGCCGGTGATAGTCGGACAGCACGTCCGCGTGGTTGCGCAGGATGCGGATCGGGTGGCACAGCAGGTCGCCGAAGTCGCAGGCGTTGAGCGTCAGCAGGCGGTCCTGATAGGCGCGGTAGAGTTCGCGGCCCTTGCCGTTGCCGAAGGACCGGGCGTCGCCTTCGGGGATTTCGGCCGGGCCCAGCCCCTTATTCTTCCAGCCGTCGATCATCTGCGCAAAGGTGCGCGCGGGCCAGCGCTTGTCATCAAGGTTCTCGGCCTGGATGATCTGCCGGATCAGACGGATCTGGTCGTCCGTGTCCAGAATCGTGAAGTCCGAGCGCAGGCCGGCGAGCTCGGCATGGCGGCGTAGGATCTTCACGCCGATGGAGTGGAACGTGCCGAGCCACGGCATGCCCTCGACGGCCTCGCCGACCAGCAGGCCGATGCGCTGCTTCATCTCGCGCGCAGCCTTGTTGGTGAAGGTTACCGCCAGGATCTGCGACGGCCATGCCTTGCCGGTGGCCAGTATATGGGCGATGCGGGTGGTGAGCACGCGGGTCTTGCCGGTGCCGGCGCCGGCGAGAACCAGCACGGGCCCCTCTGTCGTCTCCACTGCCTGGCGCTGTTCCGGGTTGAGGCCAGCAAGGTAGCTTGGCGCCGCGGCCTGCCCTTGGCGGGCAGCCATGGCGCGGGCCGCGATGCCGGAGGCGCCACGCGGACCCCCGGGTCGCGGCGCGGGGTCTTCATCGAAGAAGGGAATATCGTCGGGTCGGCCGGCCATGTCCCCGAATGTAGTGATTCGGGGACGAAAGGCCAGAAGCGTTGCCTTTTTGTACGCTTTCAGCGGCCGAAGGGAGTGGAGATCAGCGCGCCGCGGCGACGGCCATGGCGATGCAATTGCCCATAGCTTCGTATCTGCCGAGATGGGCCTCGCGCGACGCGGCCATCCAGGCGTCGCGGTCAATCCTGGTAAGGTCCAGCGCGTGGCCGACCTGCTCGGCCAGTTGCCGCAGATAGACCATCTGTGCGCGGCCGTTGCCTTCGCGGAACGGATGGACGTAGTTGACGTCGCCTATGAGAGGACCTGCCTCGCGCGCAAATTCCTCCGGCCCGAGTTTCCGGAGAAATTTCTTATCGACAAGCCGGCGGTGCACGTCGGCCATTCCGGTCTCGATGAAACGGCGGAACTGAAACTGGCTGCCGCCCTTCGAGATTTCGACCGTGCGCAATTCACCGGCCCAGTCGTACACGTCCTGGAACAGATGGCGGTGGATGGCCTTAAGGTGGCGAAGGTCGAAATTGCCGGTGGGCATGATGCCGCTCAGCCGCAGACCGACGAAGTAGCTTTCATAAAAGTCTAAGTCGGACTGGCTTCGCAGGTCGAAACGATTTCGCAGGACGGTGTAGTCGGGAGGATAGCAGTAGGCCTCGTCGCTCATTCGGCGGGGATCGGAACCCGCTTCGTAAGAAGCGTACGAATGTGGGCAAGCCGTCGCTCATCAGACCAACCCTCACGCTCGAACATCTCGAACATGGCGATCTGTTCCGGCGTAAGAGGATTTCCCTCCATCGCCTGCAAATGCGCCACTTCTTTCGAGGTCAACCTAGTCATGCTTCGCCCTCGTCGTCGAGAGCGTAAAATATAGCAGATTTGGCCGAAATCGCCAAAAAACGGCGGTTCGGCCAAATCG
>JAEUMA010000513.1 GCA_016793565.1 Rhizobiaceae bacterium | reverse complement strand
ATCGGCCTGGATTCGCTGCCGCCCTGGCTGTGAAGCTGGGTGTCGAAGGACGCACCGGAGACCGGCGCGCCCCTCGGAAGGGAATGCCTCAGGCCGCCTTGCGCGTGGGCTGGATCAGGCCGCGTTCGATCAGAAGCTCGGCGATCTGCACGGCGTTGAGGGCCGCGCCCTTGCGCAGATTGTCCGACACGATCCACAGATTGAGGCCGTTATCGACGGTGGAGTCCTCGCGGATGCGGCTGATATAGGTGGCATCCTCGCCGGCTGACTCGATCGGCGTGATGTAGCCGCCGTTCTCGCGCTTGTCGACGACGAGGCAGCCGGGAGCCTCGCGCAGGATGTCGCGCGCTTCGTCGGCGGTGATCGGCTTCTCGAATTCGAGGTTGACCGCCTCGGAATGGCCGATGAACACCGGCACGCGCACGCAGGTGGCGGTTACCTTGATCTTCGGGTCGAGCATCTTCTTGGTCTCGGCCACCATCTTCCACTCTTCCTTGGTGGAGCCGTCCTCCATGAAGACGTCGATGTGGGGAATGACGTTGAAGGCGATGCGCTTGGTGAACTTCTTCGTCTCGACCGGGTCGGCGACGAAGACGGCGCGCGTCTGGGTGAACAGTTCGTCCATGCCTTCCTTGCCGGCGCCGGAGACCGACTGGTAGGTCGACACGACCACGCGCTTGATGGTCGCCGCGTCATGCAGCGGCTTCAGCGTCACCAGCATCTGCGCGGTGGAGCAGTTCGGATTGGCGATGATGTTGCGCTTGGTGAACTGCGCGATGGCGTCCGGGTTCACCTCGGGCACGATCAGCGGAACGTCCTGGTCGTAGCGCCAGGCCGACGAATTGTCGATGACGACGCAGCCCTGCTTGCCGATCTTCGGCGACCATTCCTTGGAGACGTTGCCGCCGGCCGACATCAGGCAGATGTCCGTGTCGGAGAAGTCGTAGGTGGCGAGATCCCTCACCTTAAGCGTGCGGTCGCCGTAGGACACCTCGGTGCCCTGGCTGCGGCGCGACGCCAGCGGCACGACCTCGTCGGCGGGAAAGCCGCGCTCCTCCAGGATGGAGAGCATCTCGCGGCCCACATTGCCCGTGGCGCCGGCGATCGCAACCTTGAAACCCATGTCGAAAATCTCCTGTCGCTCTCCGCCTTCGCTTGGGAAAAGACCCGCCGGCCTGCCGCGGGTCCCGTCTCCTCCGGCCGGACCCGGGGAGAGGGCGGACTGGCCAAGGGAGATCAGACCGTTTTTACGGTCGTCGTTTTGGCCATGGTTTTGGTGGAACGGAGGCGCGCGCGGTCCTGCCCGGCGTCAAGGCCGGGGAAGTCGAATGCAAAGAGCGCCATCAGCAGGCCACGCATGGAAAACTCCGAGAACGCGCGCCTTTTACGCGGATTGCGGCCGGAGTCAATGGAAGCAACGACCGTGTTCACCCCGCCGGGCGCGCCAGCGCCAGAACGGCGCGGGTGCGATCCTCGTGGATGGCGAAGAGCTTGGTGAAGTTGCCCATCCGCAGCACGTCGTGGACCGGCTTCGACAGGCCGCACAGCACCAGCGGCACGTTCCTCGACTTGCTGGCCTTGGCGGCGATCAGCAGGACACGCAGGCCGGCGCTGGAGATGTAGGAGAGCTTGCCGAAATCGATGACGATCGCGCGCGCCGTCGCAAACAGCGGCATGATCGCGGCCTCCGCCTCGGCGGCGGTGTTGCTGTCGATCCGGCCCGCCGGCGCCACCACCGCGATCCCTTCGATGTCGAGTGTCTCGATCTCCACGCTCTGCTCCTAGTCTTCCTGCGTTGCCGCCGCGGCCTGCTTCACGAGCGTCAGCTCGTTGTGGTCGTCCACCCTCTGATAGCGGACGGCGTCCATCAGCGTGTGAACGAAATAGACGCCGAGCCCGCCGACGCGCCGGTCTTCCAGATCGGCGTCGAGTTCCGGTTCCGGAGGCACGGACGGATCGAAGGCGACGGCGTCGTCGCGCACGCTGACAACGAGATTGCCGTCCTCGACCGACATCGTCACCTCGATCTCGTGCTCCGACGCATTGTCGTAACCGTAGCTGATCGTGTTGGTCAGAAGCTCGTCGAGCGCGAGGTTGACGGCATAGGCGACCGACGGTTCCAACCGGTTGTGGGTGCAGAAGGTGTCGACCGTATCGGCGAGCCGCGGAATCTCGGACAGCCGGCCGGCAATGGTCAGCGCCAGCGCGCCGCTGTCCGAGGGCCGGCCGGGCTTGTCCGGCCTGGCGTGGCGCAGGCCGAGGTCATTCAGGCGGTAGACGGTCTCCTGGCCGAACTGCTTCGGCAGCTCCACCCGGCCGACGAGGTCGGCGCGATAGCGCGCAATATAGGTCTCGCTGGTCATGCGCGCCTCGCAGGCGCGCGCGTCCATCTCGGCCCTGAGCAGCGCGACGAAATGGCGGGAGGCGTAGATCTGGCCTGCCAGCGCGACAGGCTCGATGCGCGCGGCGCGGTTGACGTGGTGGCCGTAGATCATACCGTCGCCGGTCAGCGGGTGGGTGCCGACGAAGACCGGCCCGGCATGGAGCGCGATGCGGAAGCGCGGCCGCGCGGCAAGGCCGAAGCCCGCCGGATCGATAGCGGCGACACCGTTCATCAGCGCGGCGGCGTAGTCGGCGAGGTCGTGCGCCGATTCGGCGGCGGCATGGATGCCGTCGCCCCAGGCGTTGATGAGGATCGGCGCCTTGGCCTGTTCGGCGATATGGGCCTGAGCCGCGGCCACGAAATCCCATAGCAGCGGTCCCTGGTCATCGCGGAAGGTGGTCGTATAGGAGGCGATGTCGGCGAACATGATCGCACGGATGGCGCGCGGCGTGGCCGGCTCCGCCCTCGTCGGGAGATCAATCCAGGCGGTCGGGTCGGGGGGCGTGTCGGCGCCGAACTCGTCCAGGTCGATGAGAACCAGCCGGTCGACCTCCGGCCATTGGTCCATGAAGTCGGTAGGGCTGCCCGGCTCCGGCGGTACGGCCAGGTTGCAGACGATGACCAGATGCGTCTCGACCTGCAGCCGGTCGCCGTCCAGCCGGGCAAGCCCCTGCAACACCTGGTTGTTGAAGCGCACCAGCGTATCGTCGCCGAGCAGCCGCTCCTCGCAGCTGATCTCGACGCGCTCGGCGCGGGTGAGCAGGCGATGGAAACGGTCGACCCAGTCCTCGCCGGCCGGTTCGACATATTGCGCCAGGAAGTCGCCGATCTCGCAGGGAAGCACGATGTTCAGCGTACCGCCCCGCGCCAGCACGGCCTCCCCGAACAGGATGTCGGCGCCGGCGCTCGCCGAGCAATAGGCGATGACCTTGCCTGCCTGCGCCACGCAATCGGCCAGCGCCTCGGCCACGGCTGGAACAAGCGACGGCGCGAATACGCCGGTGCGGCCGGCGTGATCGACCCTTTCGCCGGCGCAGATCAGGATGCGTGTCCCGGCGTCCATCTAGACCTTGCCGACGCTTCTTCTACGTTGCGGAAAACTGAGCATAGCCCCTTTCGTTCCGCTCCCCGGATCAGACGCGGACTATAGCAGCCCGCCACGCGGCAACAATCCGGCTCGTGGCGATATCCGAAAGCCGGGCGGTTCCTCTAGACGGATTTCTTCTCGTTGAATTTCAGCGAATTGCCGAACGGATCCAGCACCGTGACGCACCACGCATCCCACGGCATCTCTTCGATACCGGGTCGCATGTTCGGATAAGGCCGCGCCATGATCTCGGCGTGGAAATCCCGCAGCCCTGTCATCCACACGAACACGGAGGAACCCGGCGTGGCATCGCCGTGATGCTCCGAGACATGCAGCGTCAGGGCGCCGCGCGAGAGCTGCATATAGAGCGGCATGCCGGGCTCGAAACGGTGTTCGAAGTCCACCGAAAAGCCCAGCCAGCCGACATAGAAGGCCTTGGCCTTCGCCTCGTCGAAGGAACGCAGTATCGGGATGGTCTGCCGAAACTGCGTCACCGCGCTTTTCTTCAGACCGCCAGGGAGAGGTACTTGGCGATGATGGCGTCGCCCATGGCCACGGTGCCGACCTCGGTCATGCCGGGCGACAGGATGTCCCTGGTGCGCAGCCCGTCGTCGAGCACGGCGGCAATGGCTGCTTCCACGCGGTCGGCCTCGGCCACCATGTTGAACGAATAGCGCAGGCACATGGCGAAGGACGCGATCATGGCGATCGGATTGGCGATGCCCTGGCCGGCGATATCGGGCGCCGAACCATGCACCGGCTCGTAGAGCGCCTTGCGCTTGCCCGTCCTGGCATCCGGCGCGCCGAGCGATGCCGAGGGCAGCATGCCGATCGAGCCTGTCAGCATGGCCGCGATGTCGGACAGCATGTCGCCGAACAGATTGTCGGTGACGATCACGTCGAACTGCTTCGGCCAGCGCACGAGCTGCATGCCGCCGGCGTCGGCCAGCATATGGTCGAGCTTCACATCGGAATATTTCGCCTTGTGCGTGGCGGTCACCACCTCGTTCCACAGCACGCCCGACTTCATGACGTTGCGTTTTTCCATTGATGTGACGTGCTTTTTCCGCGTACGCGCCAGTTCGAAGGCGACCGCCGAGATGCGCTCGATCTCGAACGTATCGTAGACCTGCGTGTCGATGGCGCGCTTCTGGCCGTTGCCGAGATCGGTGATCGTCTTCGGTTCGCCGAAATAGACGCCGCCGGTAAGCTCGCGCAGGATCAGGATGTCGAGGCCTTCGACTACTTCCTGCTTCAGCGAGGACGATGCGGCGAGCGCGGGGTAGCAGATCGCGGGCCGGAGATTCGCGAACAGCTCCATGTCCTTGCGCAGGCGCAGCAGCCCCGCCTCGGGGCGCACCTCGTAGGGCACCTTGTCCCATTTCGGCCCGCCGACGGCGCCGAACAGCACGGCGTCGGCCGCCATCGCCTTGGCCATGTCGGCCTCAGAGATCGCCTGGCCGTGCGCGTCGTAGGCGCAGCCGCCGACCATGCCCTCGTCGGTCGTGAAGCCGGCGCCCAACTTGTCGTTCATCGCCGCGATGAGCTTGCGCACCTCGGCCATCGCCTCGGGGCCGATGCCGTCGCCGGGGAGGAGGAAGAGGTTTTTCGCTGCCATGATGAAGTGCCTTCGCGGTTTTTGTCGGCGTCTTGCTAGACAACGCGGCGGTCGCGCGCAAGGCGCAAATCGGCCACGGCGTATTGCGCCATCTTGCTTGCGCCAGAATTCGTTTTTAGCGTCGCCGCCCGATGACAGGCTGGCGGAGGCCGTTCTTGCGATTTGCTGTTCTCGTTGCCGGCCTCATGTTCTCACCGGCGGTCGCCAAGGCGGTCGAACTGGGGCTCCCTGCCCAGTGCACGCCGGGCAAGGATTGTTTTCTGCAGCAGTTTCCGGACATGGACCCCGGAGACGGCGTCAGCGACCCCTATTGCGGCACCGCCAGCTATCAGGGGCACAAGGGCACCGACCTGCGCATCCTGTCGATGCAGGATGTCGAGCGCGGCGTGCCGGTGGTGGCGGTGGCCGACGGCACGGTGCTGCGCGGACGCGACGGCGTCGCCGACCACCTGATCTCCACCGACGCCGACCGCGCAGCCGTGAAGTCGAAGGAATGCGGCAACGGCATCATCCTGGACGTCGGCAGCGGTGTCGAGGTGCAGTACTGCCATATGCGCCAGGGCAGCCTGGCCGTGAAGCCCGGCCAGCAGGTGAAGCGCGGCGAAAAGCTCGGCGAGATCGGCGCCTCCGGGCTGGCGCAGTTTCCGCATGTGCATATCACCGTGCGTGTGGACGGGAAGGAGGTCGACCCGTCGACGGGCAGGGTGCTGACCGAGGGCTGCCTGCAGAACCCGTCCGACGCCAGGCCGCTGTTTTCGGCGGAGGTGCTGAAGGAGATCGGCCAAGGCGAACCGCAGGTGATCGAAGCGGGCCTGACCGGCGCTGTGTTCGATCACGATTCGCTGACGCTGTCCGGCCCGCCGCCGGAGCCAACCAAGGCGTCGGAGAACATCGTCGGCTGGGGCTGGTTCATCAACCTGCGCAAGGACGACCGCATCCGCATCACGCTGACGGGACCGGACGGCCAGAAGATAGCGGAAAGAACGTCCGACGCGCTCGACCGGTCCAAGGCGTCGTTTTCGGGTTACGCCGGCAAGCGCGGGGCGCCGAAGCCCGGCGCCTACTCCGTCGTGGTCGCCGTCATCCGCGACGGCGACATCATCGCCGAGCGGTCCGCGACGGCCACCGTCGAATAGGCGATCGGCGCCGGCGCATGTCGGCCCTTCACGCCCAGGGGCGCAGTTCTGCGTTGCGCTTTTCGAAGGCGGCGATGTCGTCGACCTTCTGCAGGGTCAGGCCGATGTCGTCGAGCCCGTTCAGCAGGCAGTGGCGCTTGAACTCGTCGAGGTCGAACTTGATGACGCCGCCGTCGGGGCCGCGGATCTCCATGTTCTCGAGATCGACTGTCAGCGTGGCGTTTGCGCCGCGCTCGGCGTCGTCCATCAGCTTGTCCAGTTCCTCTTGGCTCACCTTGATCGGCAGAATGCCGTTCTTGAAGCAGTTGTTGTAGAAGATGTCGGCGAAGCTGGTGGAGATGACGCAGCGGATGCCGAAGTCAAGCAGTGCCCAGGGCGCGTGCTCGCGCGAGGATCCGCAGCCGAAATTGTCGCCGGCGACCAGGATCTGCGCCTTGCGGTAGGCGGGCTTGTTCAGCACGAAATCCGGATTGTCAGACCCGTCCTCGCGGTAGCGCATCTCCGAGAACAGCCCCTTGCCGAGGCCGGTGCGCTTGATCGTCTTCAGATAGTCCTTCGGGATGATCATGTCGGTGTCGATGTTGATGATCGGCAAGGGTGCCGCGACACCCGTCAGCGTGGTGAACTTGTCCATGGTAGCTCTGCCTGTTCGTGCGGAAGGTCGCTCGCCGCGACCTCCGCGTTTCGATCGGCCCGCTTTATACGAGCTTTGGCACGGACGCAAAGACTTGAAGGTTTCTGAAGAAACAGTTGACAAGGAAACTATTTGGTTTATTCTCCAAATGGACCAGGGAGCTGCCGCATGACGGGTTCGGGGCCGCAAGTCAGCGCGTTGGAGAGCCATCTCGGCTACTGGCTTCGCCTTGTTTCCAATCGGGTTTCGCATGGCTTCGCGCGTAAGCTGGCTGGCCGCGAGATCATCGCGGCTGAATGGGTGGTACTGCGCGAACTGCATGATTCTGCGGCGGCCCCGAGCCGCTTGGCGGAGCGCTTGGGAATGACCAAGGGCGCAATCTCCAAGCTCGCCGACAGGTTG
>JAEUMA010000494.1 GCA_016793565.1 Rhizobiaceae bacterium | reverse complement strand
CGGTCGTGGCCAGCGACTGCAACACTTTTCCCTCGCGCGGCGTGCGCGGCGGCGAACAGGGCGCGCCGGCGGCGAGCTTCTTCATCGCAGCCGACGGCAGCGAGAAGCCCCTGCCCAACGCGTTCAACCTCGACATCAAGGCCGGCGAATGGCTGCGTGGGCACGAGTCCGGCGGCGGCGGCTACGGCGACCCGTTCGAGCGTGATCCGACCCGCGTGCTGCACGATGTGCTCGAAGGCTGGGAGACGCTGGAACGCGCGCACGACGTGTACGGTGTGGTGCTGACCGGTTCGGCCCGCGACGAGACGCTTGCCGTCGACCCCGCGGCGACGAAGCAGAAGCGCGCCGGCCAGCGCGCGCCCTCCGCCATGCGGGGAGCGGCGCACTGATGGCCCCGCGCTGCGTCTTCGTCACCGGCGCCGCGCAGGGTATAGGCGCGGCCATCGGCAGGGCGTTCCACGCGGCCGGCGACAAGGTGGCGCTGCTCGACCGTTCTGAGGCGGTGAACGATCTCGCCACGACGCTCGACCCGTCCGGCGCCACGGCCATGCCGCTCGTCGGCAATGTCGATGACGAGGCCGCGCTGCAGGGCGCCTTCACTGCTGCGGTCGAACATTTCGGCCAGGTCGATGTGATGGTCAACAATGCTGCGCGTACGGCGATCGGATCGGTCTGGGACATCAACGTCGCCGACTGGGATGCCGTGATGGCAACCAATCTGCGCGGCACCTTCCTTGGCTGCCGCATCGCCGCCGGCCATATGCGCGAGCGCGGGCTGCAGGGCCGCATCATCAATCTGTCGTCGCTCGCAGGCCAGCGCGGCGGCACGGCGACCGGTCTCCACTACGGAGCGTCCAAGGCCGGCATACTGGTGGTGACAAAAGTCTTTGCGCAGGAGCTTGCCGCGAACGGCATCACCGTCAACGCGATTGCTCCGGCCGCGATCGACGGGCCGGTGATGGAGACGTTGGCCGAGCAGACGCGCCAGGGCCTGCAGCGCGGCATCCCGGTCGGGCGATTCGGCCGCGACCGCGAAGTCGCCGCCGCTGCCCTTTATCTCGCGTCGGAGGATGCTGCTTTCGTAACCGGTGCGACGCTGGACGTGAATGGCGGCCTGTTCATGCGATAGGCTCACAAGCGGGCCGAGGGGAAAAGTTCAGGAATGTCGAATCAGGAAGCGGAGACGATCGGGCAGGCTGGCCTGCCGCAGGAGGCGAATAGGCCGAGCGGCTCGTCGCTGCGCCTCATCGGCCGCTACGGCATCCCGATCGCGATGGTCGTGACCTTCGCGGTATTCTCGCTGCTGAAACCTGACGCCTTCTTCACGCTGTTCATGATGAAGTCGATCCTGCGTGACAGCGCGCCGCTGATGATCGCAGCGCTCGGCGTGACTTTCGTGCTGGTGATGAATGACTATGACATCTCGCTCGGCGGGCTGACGGCGCTGCTGGCCACCTGCGCGGTGCTGTTTGTCTCAACCGATCATGCAAATCTCGGCGTCGTCGGCGCGGTGGTTGCAACCATCGCGCTCGGCGGAGCGCTCGCCTTCACCAGCGGCCTGCTGATCTCCTATGCCGGGCTGCCTTCCTTCATCCTGACGATCGCCATGGGCACTGTGTTCACCGGCATCGGGCTGCAGCTCACCGGCTCGCGCAGCATTTACGGCGGCGTGCCGGAAGGCTACGCTGCGATCGCCGGCGGCAACCTGTTCGGCCTCTCCAACCAGGTGTTCATCGGGCTTGGCGTGCTCGTACTGGCGCATCTGTTCCTGCGCCACAGCGAGGCCGGCCGTTACATGTACGCGATCGGCGGCAATGCCGAAGCCGCACGGCTCTCCGGCGTTCCGGTAAAGCTGCTGAAGGCTGTCGGTTTCGGCATGGTCGGCCTGGCGGCGGCGATCACCGCGATCCTGCTCACCTCACAGGCCAACGCGGCCAACCCCAACACCGGCCTCGGCCTGCTGCTGCCGGCCTATGCGGCGGCGTTCCTCGGCTCCAGCATGTTCCGTTCCGGCAGCTTCACCGCGCTCGGAACCGCGCTTGCCGCGCTCTACCTGCAGGTCATCGGTGCCGGCCTGACCATCCTCAGCCTAAGCGGACCGCTGACGCAGATCATCCAGGGCCTGATCCTGGCCGCGGCTATCGGCCTCTCGCGCTTCAACCGGCAAGCGGCACGATGAACGCACCGCTGGTCAGCGCCAGGGGATTGAGTCGCCGCTATCCCGGCGTGCTGGCGCTCGACGGCGCCGACCTCGACATCCTTCCAGGGGAGATCATCGGCCTGGTTGGCAAGAATGGCGCCGGCAAGAGCACCATGATCCGCATCCTGGCCGGCGTCGAAGGCCGCGACGCGGGGGAGCTCAGCATCGGCGGCACCCCGGTTGGGGCGTCCTACGGGCCGCACGACGCGCATGCGGCCGGTCTCGCCTTCATGCACCAGGAATTGGCTAACGTTCCCGACATGACGGTGGCCGAGAACGTCGCACTCGGCTCGCGCCTGCCGCGCCGCGCCGGGCTGCTGGTCGACTGGCCGACGTTGCACGCCACGGTGCAGCGCGTGCTCGACAGGCTGGAGCTGAGGATTGCGCCACGCGACCGGGTGGGCGACCTGACCGTCGTGCAACAGCGCATGGTGATGATCGCACGCGCGCTCTTCCATGACGCGCGCGTGCTGGTGCTGGACGAGCCGAGCACCTCGCTGACCGAAAGTGAGATCAACCAGCTGCATTCGGTCATCCGTGCAATGGCTAACGACGGCCGGGCGATCGTCTACGTGTCGCACCGGCTGCGCGAGATCGTCGAGATCACCAGCAAGGTGGTGGTGATGCAGGACGGGCGCGTGACGCTGACCCGTCCGACCGCCGGCATCAGTGAGCGCGACATCGTCGAGGCGATCGCCGGAGCACCGCGCGGCAACACCGCCAAGGCGACGGAAGCCCGCCGCATAGCCGGCGAGACGCTGCTCGCCGTGCGCGGCCTCGGCCGGCCCGGCAAGGTGCACAACGTCAGTTTCGAGGTGAAGACCGGCGAGATTCTGGGGATCGCCGGCCTCGTCGGATCGGGCCGGACCGAGCTCGTGCGCCTCATCGCGGGGGCGGACCGCGCCAGCCGTGGCGCCGTGGAGCTGGAAGGCCGGCCGGTTCGGCTCCACTCGCCGCGCGATGCGATCGCGGCTGGCATCGTACTTCTGCCGGAGGATCGCCGGCACGAGGGGCTGGTGGTCGACATGACCGTGCGCGAGAACATCACCCTGCCATCGCTGCGGCGGTACCGGACGGCCGGTTTGCCCTTCATCCAGCGCTCGAGCGAAACACGCCTCGCGCGCGATATGGTTGCCCAGCTTGGCGTGCGCACGCCGGGAGTCGAGCAGCAGGTGCGGCGCCTCTCCGGCGGCAACCAGCAGAAGGTCGTGCTGGCGAAATGGCTGGCGCGTGGCGGGCGCGTCTTCATCTTCGACGAGCCGACACAGGGCGTCGACGTCCACGCCAAGGAAGAGATCTTCCGGCTGATCCGCGCCTCGGTTTCCGAAGGCTGCGGGGCAATCGTCATCTCGTCCGACTTCTCCGAGCTGGTGTCGCAATGCGACCGGGTCGTGGTGATGCGCGAAGGCGCGCTGATAGGCAGCCTCGAGGGACCGGCGATATCCGAAGCCGGAATCGTCGAGATGGCCTACGCGAACTGATCATGGCTGCCGTCCAGCGGAAACGCCAAGGCTACAACGGCGTCGTGCTCGCAGCGCCCGTAACGGTTCCCTACGAGCGTTTCTCGACCGAGAGCGCACATCACTGGATCGCGCGGGCGCTGCATGCGCTGCTCGTACGAACCAGCCTCGCCCAGGCCGACATCGACGGCTTCTGCATGGCGAGCTTCACGGCAGGCCCCGACACGGCGATAGGGCTGTGCCAA
>JAEUMA010000478.1 GCA_016793565.1 Rhizobiaceae bacterium | reverse complement strand
GCCCGCCGAGGGTGTCTTCCACGCCCGGCAGCAGCCGCGTGAGGTCGATCACATGCCGGTTGTAGATCGGCATCATCTGCTCGTACCTGGCGTCGAGCCCGGCTTCGTCGAGCGTCACGCCGACGGCGGCGAAGGCGCGTTCCACCAGCTTGCGGGTGCCGTGGCCGATCATCGCCTTGACGCGGCCGAAGGGCAGGGGCGCGAACCCGTTGGCGACCAGCAGTTCGTCGACGGCGGCGTGGATGTCCGGCGCCGAGTCGATCAGCGTGCCGTCGAGATCGAAGAGGATGGCCCTCGGCCAGGTGGCGCCGTTCATGTCGTGACCCTTCGAATGATGGAAAAAGGTGAGCCGCCCTTCGGCAGGCTCAGCCTACGCGGTCCTGCGCGCCGCGCCGTCGGCGGCGTCGCGGATGGCCGATATCGCTTGGCGATAGGCCGCCTCGGTGCCCCCGCCGAAGATCGCCGAGCCTGCGACCAGCACGTTGGCACTTGCGGCGGCGACCAGCGGCGCGGTCTCGGCGGTGATGCCGCCGTCCACCTGGATGTCGATAGGGCGGGAGCCGATCATGGCCTTCACGCGGCGGATTTTATCCAGGGTGGCGTGGATGAAAGCCTGCCCGCCGAAGCCGGGATTGACCGTCATGACCAGGACGAGGTCTAGCCGGTCGAGCACGTATTCGATGGCGCTCTCCGGAGTCGACGGGTTGAGCGCCACGCCCGCGCGCTTGCCGTGCGATCGGATCGTCTGCAGCGAGCGGTCGAGATGGGGGCCGGCCTCCGCGTGCACGGTGATGGAATCACAGCCGGCATCGGCGAAGGCGGCGATATAGGGATCGGCCGGCGCGATCATGAGATGGCAGTCGAACCGGCTCGCGGTCCGGTTGCGGATCGCTTTCACCACCGGCGGCCCGAAGGTGATGTTGGGCACGAAATGCCCGTCCATGACGTCGAGATGGATCCAGTCGGCGCCCGCGCGCAGCACCGTCTCGACCTCGTCGCCGAGACGCG
Organism: Rhizobiaceae bacterium; assembly: GCA_016793565.1. Classification (GTDB taxonomy): domain Bacteria; phylum Pseudomonadota; class Alphaproteobacteria; order Rhizobiales; family Rhizobiaceae; genus JAEUMA01. Next base: position 936 of record JAEUMA010000478.1, on the reverse strand, counting down.
AGAAGTCGCACGCCAGCACGGACGGTGCGATGATCGTCTTGCCTGCCATCAGCCGAGCCCTGTTGAGGCGCCGCACCGCGCCGCCGATTGTGGGCTGTTTGCTGTCCGCCGCCGGCCGGGTCAAGCCCAATCGGCGGCGATGCGGCTAAAGCGCCTTGATTTCCACCTTCTCCGGCTTGGCGATCTCCAGCGGGTTGCGCAGCGACAACCCGAACTGCGGCGCCGCGATCTCGAACACATCACCCGGCTCCGTGCGGATGCCGTCGGCGAAGGAGAGCGTCGCTGTCCCGAACATGTGCACATGCACGTCGCCGGGTTGCCGGAACAGCGGATACTTGAAGTGGTGGTGCTCGAGATTGGCGATGGTATGCGACATGTTCGCTTCGCCGGAGAGGAAGGGCTTTTCCCAGAGAACCTTGCCGTTACGCAAGATGCGGGACGTGCCGCGGATATCCTGGGGCAGGTCGCCGAGAAGCAGTTCCGGCCCGAAGGAGGCGTTACGCAGTTTGGAATGGGCGAGGAAGAGGTAGTTGACGCGCTCGGTGACGTGGTCCGAGAACTCGTTGGAGAGCACGAAGCCGAGGCGAAGCGGTGCGCCGTCGTCGCCGATCACATAGACGCCGGCGATCTCTGGCTCCTCGCCGCCGTCCTTAGCGAAGGCCGGCGAGACCAACGGCGCGCCGGGCTCCACCGCCATGGTGCCGTTGCCCTTGTAGAACCATTCCGGCTGCACGCCTTCCTGGCCCTTCGCAGGCTTGCCGCCTTCTAGGCCCATGCGGAACATCTTCATGGAATCGGTGAGCTGTTCCTCGCCCTCGGTCGTAAGCTTCTTGTGCATGGAATCGCGGGTGGCGGCTGACCCCAGATGCGTCAGCCCGGTGCCTGTGAGATGCAGGTGCGCCGGGTCGGGATGACGGATCGGGGAGCGGACGCGCC
>JAEUMA010000430.1 GCA_016793565.1 Rhizobiaceae bacterium | reverse complement strand
GATAGTCTACCCGAACTACCCGGCATTCGCAGCCGATGGTCGCCTCTATGTGACGGATTCGGGTGGCTGGAAATCGAATGACGGCTCGATCCTCTGTATCGAACCGGGCGGGCGGACAACGCGCGTCGGCACGCCTCCCCTCTTGTTCCCGAACGGCCTCGCAATGTTGGACGACTGGCTCTACGTCGTGGAATCGACGCTGCCGGGCATAACGAGAGTGCGGCGCGATGGCAGCAATCGCGAAACGGTTCTGATGCTCGACCGCGCCATACCCGACGGCATCGCCTTCGACGCGGATGGCGGGTTGTGGATCGGCTGCTGGCAGCCAAACCGGATCCTGCGCCTGTCACCTACCGGCAGCCTCGACGTGATCGCCGACGACTGGAGCGGGATCGAGGTGCTGACGCCCAACAACCTCGCGTTCGCCGGGCCAGACCTCGCAGAGCTTGCATTTCCGGCGCTTGGCGGCAATTTCGTTCGTGCGTTCCGGCCCGGCGTTCGGGGTCGGCCACTTCACTATCCCAAGGTGAGCCCGTGATATCCGCAGTCGTGACTGGAGCGGCCCGCGGTCTGGGTGCCGCGATCGTCCGCAGGATCGCCGCGCCCGGAGTGCATGTTGTCGCAACCGACATCGACGGCGATGGCCTCCGGCGCATGGCGGACTCCATTGGCTTTCCGCTGTCCATCCTGGTGGCGGACGTGCAGGATCCGGAATCGCATGCCGCCGCTGCCGACCTCGCCGAGGCGGCCGCGCCCCTCACCTGGTGGGTCAACAACGCCGGCATCGACGTGCAGGCGGCCGCCCACGAAGTGGAGCCGCGGGACCTCGAGCGGGCGCTTCGCGTACTGCAGTTCGGCCCGATGTTCGGCACATGCACCGCTGTCCGGCGCATGCTGCCGCGTCGCCGCGGCGCGATCGTGAACATCTCCTCCATCCAAGCCTTCGCACTTTGGCCGCGTTACTTCGCCTACGGGGCGGCCAAGGCGGCGATCGTGGCGATGTCGCGCAGCGTGGCGGTGGACTACGGCCCCTATGGCATCCGCTGCAACGCTGTGCTGCCCGGGTCGATCGACACGCCGATGCTCGAGGAGGTGCTGCCGCCCGGCCTCGACCGCAACGAGGCGCTCCGACGCGAGGGCGAGGTGTCGCCTATGGGACGGGTAGCCTCCGCAGACGAGATTGCGGCAGTCGTCGCCTTCCTGCTGTCGGACGAGGCGTCCTATGTCAGCGGCGCCGAAATCGTTGTCGACGGCGCAACCACCGCACGCGGATTTCCGACAACGCCCATCAAACTGTGATCTGGCCGCTTGCCGGGTCGCGCGTGGCGGAAACTGACGGGCGGCAGAGCTCGTTTCCGCGCCTGATCCTGCACACTACGACAGCGGACCGCCAGTCGGCGCGGTTTTGCGGGCCGCGCCAACTTGCGCAGGATCACGTACCGCATCTCCCCGATGGCGGACCCCTCGTCGCTTTCACGGGTGAGGATGATTGCCGACAAAGTCGTTGGCAACGCTACTCTGCAAGGTCCCCTGTTCGACGCCCATCCATCCGAGATCATAGTGCATGAAGATGACGATCCAACCACCCTCGCCGACCTCCCCGAGGCCGGTAAGCATGGTCGAAACGTTGATGTTCTTTGTTGCCTTGCAGGCGCGGCCGCGTGCCGTGACGATGACATCGCAGTCGTACAACGTTGGTAGCCCTTCACAAGCTTTGGTGGGTCTGTCGGGCAGCGGCTAGGCGCAACCTGGCAACACGGGAAAGCCCTGAGTCCAGCGACCTCGGCTGCCTTGGCAAGTGCATCTGGCAAGCTTGCAGTTCCTGAGGCGGTACAGGGCGGCTGACACGATGGCGATATGAGCAGAAGTTATTCCGGCCGCCCGATAAGTTTGTTGTCGCAACGTCGCTTCCCGGCAATGTTCCGGCCCGAAGTGCGACCTGTTTCGCGAGAATTGCATACTCTATGTCAGCAGATGCGCTGGAAACCTCGGATCGCCCGACCGTCGTGCCCCCTCGCGACCGCGTGCTCGGACGCCTGCTCGAACGGCAGGCCGAGCGCCATGGCGACCACATGCTTCTCAGAATGGGCGATACCAGCTGGACGTTCAGGGGAGCGGCGGCCATTGCGGCGCGCCGTGCTGGCGCTCTGGTTGAGGCCGGTATCGGCCCTGGCGACCGCGTCGTCATCTTCTGCCAGAATCGCAGTGAGGTACTGGAGGTCTTCGTCGGCTGCGCATGGCTCGGCGCCGTGGCGGTGCCCCTCAACGCGGCGGCACGCGGCGCCCAGCTGCGTCACATGCTCGTGGATTGCGGCGCCAAGCTGTTGGTAACGGAAGCGCGGCTGCTGGACGCCGTACGGCAGTGCGGCGATGGGCTGCCGCTCAAGGCGATCTGGCTTGTGGGAGACGGCGACGGCGAAGCGACGTCCGGCGTGTCGCCGCAATCGATGCCCGCCGTGCGAAATCCCGTCGACCGTGCTGCGGCCGGTCCCGGCGATCTTCTGACGATCCTGTACACGTCAGGTACGACCGGCCCGTCCAAGGGGGTATGCTGCCCGCACGCGCATGTCTATTGGTGGGGCGAAAGCAGCGCCGAGTTGCTCGGGGTGACGGCGGACGACGTGCTGCTGACGACCCTGCCGCTTTTCCATGTGAATGCGCTTAACAGTTTCTACCAGGCACTGCTGCGCGGGGCAACGCTGGTCGTCGAACCGCGCTTCTCTGCGTCGGGCTTCTCGAATAGCCTGGTGCGCCACAATGCGACGGTCACCTACCTGCTCGGCGCGATGGTGCCGATCTTGCTCGCTACGCCGCCGCAGCTGCAAGACAGAGCGCACAAGGTGCGCGTGGCGCTCGCTCCCGCCGTGCCGGAGGCGTTCCTCAAGCCTTTCCGCGACCGATTCGGTATTGCCACCATCGACGGTTACGGCTCGACGGAGACCAACTTCGTCATCGGGAATCCGGTCGACAGGCAGGTTCCGGGTGCGATGGGGCACATCAGGAAAGGGTTTGTGGCCCGTGTCGTCGACGAAGACGACAATCCGGTTCCCGATGGTATCCCAGGCGAGCTTCTGTTGCGCGCCGAAGAGCCGTTCGCCTTCGCGTCGGGCTACTTCAACCTGCCGGAAAAGACGCTGGAGAGCTGGCGGAACCTCTGGTTTCACACCGGCGACCGCGTCGTGCGCGATGACACCGGGCTTTATCGGTTCGTCGACCGGATCAAGGATGTGATCCGGCGGCGTGGCGAGAATATCTCGGCGTTCGAGGTTGAGGAGGCTCTGTCCTCCCATCCGGCGGTGGCCGCGGCAGCCGTGTTCCCCGTGCCGTCGGATCTGGCCGAGGACGAAGTCATGGCCGTGCTGGTGCCCGCGCCCGGCATGACACCTGCGCCCGAGGAACTGCTCGATTTCTGCCGGTCGCGGCTTTCCTATTTCGCGTTGCCGCGCTTCATCGAGTTTGCCGCCGAATTGCCGCTGACCGAAAATGGCAAGGTGCAGAAGTTCAAGTTGCGCGAGCGCGGCGTGACGGCGACGACGTGGGACCGCGAAACCTCTGGCTACCAACTGCGCCGCGACTAGAGCGGTCTCATCGCTAAGACGGCCGATTTCGCCTTGCGGTTTCCATGGCATTGAAGATGGCCAGGGGCGTCGCGGGCATGTCCAGTTCGTGAGGCCCGTAGGCGCGCCAGAGCGCGTCGCTCACCGCGTTCAAGACCGCCGGGCAGGCGCCCACGGAGCCGGCCTCGCCGGCGCCCTTTAGGCCGAGAGGGTTGGTTGTCGAGGGGACATTGCGCGTGCCGATGTGGAAATTTGGCACTTGGTCCGCGCGCGGCAGACAATAGTCCATGAGGCTCGCGCTCAGCAATTGGCCTTCCGGCGAATAGACGGCAGCCTCATGCAGCGCCTGGCCGATGCCCTGGACGATACCGCCATGGATCTGGCCCTCCAGCAGCAAGGGGTTGAGTGTCAGGCCGAAATCATCGACGACGGAGTACCGTGCGATCGATACGGCCCCGGTTTCTGGGTCGACCTCGACTTCACAGCAATGGGTTCCGTTGGGGTATGTCGCATCGGGCGGGGTGAAGGAATCGATGGCGATCAGCCTGTCCGGCGCGTCGATGGCTAGCGCGGCGATCTCGGCGTAGGGGAGGAAACGGTCCGTTCCGACGACGCGAATGCCACCATCGCTGACCTCCAAATCGCCTGCCGAAGCTTCAAGTGCATCGGCAGCGAGCTGCTTGAGCGAGGCGACGAGCTTTTCGGAGACCCGGCTGACCATCACCGCCCCCACCGGGATCGACCGCGAACCGCCCGTGCCGGCGCCCGTTTGCACACGTGTCGTATCGCCCTGGATGACACGGACCCGCTGCGGCTCGACGTCCAGGTAGTGGGCCGCGACTTGGGCATAGGCGGTCTGGTGTCCCTGGCCGCTCGACTGCGTCCCGACCAGCAGCGTAAAATCGCCGTCGGGGTCGAGTTGCACCGATCCCTTCTCGCCATCGCCCCAGGCCGTGCATTCGATATAGCTCGCGAGACCGAAGCCACGCAGCTTGCCCCGCACCTTCGACAATGCTGCCCGATCTTCGAACCCGTCCCGACCGGCCAGTTCGAGGGCAGCCCGCATCGTTCCGGCAAAGTCGCCGACGTCATAGGTGCGGCCGGTTCCGGTCCGGTACGGCATCTGCGCCGGCGACACGAAATTGCGGGCGCGGATAGCTTCCGGCGATAGCCCCAAGGCGCGGGCGCAGCGATCGACCAGGCGTTCCAGAACATAGGTCGCTTCGGGATTGCCGGCGCCCCGATAGGCGTCCGTCGGAACCGTGTGGGTATAGACACCGCGGACCCGCACGAAGATCGCCCCGATATCGTAGGCGCCGGTCGCCATCGAGCCGCCGACATAGGCGACCGCCGGACCGAACTGTGACGGATAAGCGCCGAGATTGCCGAGGATGTCGAGCCGCAGTCCGAGGAAGCGGCCGTCAGCGTCCAGCGCCATTTCCGCCGTGGTGAGATTGTCTCGCGCCTGCGCGTCCCCTGTAAAATGCTCCGACCGCTCCGCGATCCACCGGACCGGGCGACCACAGCGCCGCGCCGCCTCGAGAACCAGCGGATATTCTCGATACAGCATCGCCTTGGTGCCGAAGCCGCCACCCACATCATGCGTAACCACACGGATTGCGTCCCTCGGCACCCGCAGCACGTTGTCGGCGATCTGATCGCGGAAACCATGCACGCCCTGGCTCGTCACATGCAGCGTGAAAAGCCCCGTTGCCGGATCGTATTCGCCGCAGGCGCCGCGGGTCTCGATGTAGTTGGCGATGACGCGATTGTTGACCACCCGAAGGCGAACCAGATGGGCGGCCCGTGCGAAAACCGCATCGGTCGCCGCCGCGTCGCCGAAATGGGTATCGTAGGCGACATTTCCGGGCGCGCCGTGAAACAGCTGCGGAGCGTCGGCGGCAAGAGCCTCGTCAAGCCCGACGACCACTTCGAGCGGCTCCCACGTTACTTCGATCGCTTCAACAGCATCGCGTGCAGCGAACTCGGTCTCGGCAACGACCATGGCAACGATATCGCCGACGTGAAATACCTCGCCATCCGCCATGATGGGATAGGGCTTGGTTGGCGTCAGCGAACCGTCGGCGTTGTTGATCGTCCAGATGCATCGCAATTCGCCGAGATCGAGCAGATCGGCGAGCGTGTAGATCGCTCGGACACCGGGCATTGCGCCGGCTGCGGAAAGATCGCCGATTGTGAAACGAGCATGCGCATACGGGCTGCGCAGGAACGCTGCGTGCAGGGCGTTGGCGGGCACGGAATCGGCGGTGTAGTTACCGCGACCGGTGATGAAGCGGACGTCTTCGACGCGCTTGATCGCCTGACCGATTCCGAACTTCATCTGCTTGGTCATCATCGCCTCCGGCGGCCATCCGCCGGAAGCAGGGACAGATCTGGCCAGATGCAGTCGGTGCTCGGCAACAATGAACAGCGGCCGCGCCGGGGCGCGGCCGCTGGATGTCGGCTACTTTCCTACGCCGAACTCCGCCGCCCACTTGGCCGCGAAGTAGTCTTCGTAGTTGGCGCCGAAGATCGGGATATCGGAGCCCGAGCCGATGTTTTCCTTGGTGACCATGTAGGGCTCCATGAACTTCAACGAATAGGCGTTGCTGAACACATCCGCGCTGGTATTGATGGCGCGGTCGCGAGCCCACTTCTGCAGCAGTTGGTCGAACACGACATAGATCGACGACTCGAAGGAAATATCCACCACGCCGTCGACCTTGCCCTGCCGGATCAGATCGACCGACTGCGGCGTGGTGTAATTGCCGCCGACCACCGGCCTGCTGTCACCGGTCAGCCCTTCCGAGTCGTAGACCTGCGCTATGAGGGGCACGCAGAAATCGCAGACCGTCCAGGTGCCGCCCAGATCCTGATTCTGGCCCAGCGTCTGCTTGGTGATGTTCAGCGTGTCCTGCACGATGTTGGGCAGGTCGAGATCGTGCTGCACCGTCAGCTCGGCGCCGGGACGATCCTTGATGTCCTTGGCCAACTGTTCCTGCTGCGCCAGCAACGCAGCACCAAGAGCCGGAGCGCCGAGCGCCATGACCTTGAGCGGCTTGCCCTCGCCCTTGCGCTTGGCAATCTCGTCCAGCAGCCACTTATCGTAGACGGCACCGACCTCGTAGCCGGTGATGCCGTATTGCATCAGCGCCGGCGACGGCGAGACGTTCACGACCAGGGCGAACCATGGAATCCCCATGTCGCGCGCATCGTTAAGGGCAGACCCGAGCGTCGTCGGCTCATGGGCGTCGGAAAGCACGGCGTCCGGCTTCTGGGCAACGATAGAAGTCGCACACTGCGCAACGCGCTGCGCGTCGAAATCCGGATCGCAGATGAGGATCTCGTAGCCGAACATGGCCCCGATCTTCTTGGCGGTCTCGGCGATGCGGTAGTTGGCCGGCGATTGCATCGACAGCAGGATCAGGCCGATCTTCTTGCCCGTCGGCGCCGCGACCGGGCCGCCGTCACGGGCGGCATCCGCCGTTCCAGCCGCCTTCGCCGCGGCAGTGCTTTCGTCGGTTTTCTGGAGTACCCAATTGCCGGTCTGCGCCACCGCGGGAGTCCACCCGACTAGGACAGCGGCCAAGCCGAGGCCAGCCACGGCGGCACGCCATCCGGCGCTGCGCGGGCTTGCGCTTCTTGCGTTCAACATATGTTCTCCCATTCGGTTTGTCCCGGTTCGGGATCGCTTACCCCTGTGGGGATCGCATTGGGAAATGCGGGCCACGCTTGGTTAGTGACATGGCCCGGAATCGCTCACAACAAACTAATCGGGACTTGAATATTACTTCTTGTCATAGCTCGGCACGTCGCCTCCCCTGCGAGCACAAAGCTCAACTCGATGCAGGCGGTTGCGCCGGCTTCTTCGCCGCGGCCTCGAGCTCGCTCAGGAAACGACCGAGCAGCGGACGCACCGGGCCCTTCTGGCGGAAGGCCGCGATCGTCGTGCGCGTCCAGGTCGGAAAGCTGAGGTCGAAAGCGATGCTGTCGTTCGACAGGCCGACGCTCGAAGCGGGCAGATAGCTGACATAGGTGGTGCCAGCCAACATGGCCGGCAGCAGCGTCACCGATGTCGTTTCGGCGACGACGTTGGGAGCCGGCAGGCGCGCCGCCGAGAACAGTCGCTCGAGCTGACGGCGGTCCGGCTCCAGCCGCTCGGGCACGACCCAGCCGAATTCGGCCAGCTGCTCGATGCTGACGCTGCGCACCCCGGCGAGCGGGTGGCTCGGATGAGCTATGATCGCCATGGGCTCCTCCTGCAGGACGCGGAACTCCACTTCCTGCAGTTCGCGCTCGGACGGCAGCACCGTGATGACGAGGTCAAGCACGCCTCGACGCAACGCCGTCAGCAGTGTGTCGTTCAGCCCCTCGATGACCGAGAGCCGGACCTCGGGCCTATCCTTCAGGAATGCACGCGCCGCCGAAGGCACCATGACGCGGAGCGCCGCGGGCACCGAGCCGATTTTCAACTGGCCCTTGGTGCCGCCCCGCAGCGCCTGGATCTCCTGTTGTGCCTCCGTCGCCAGCGACAGGATCAGTTGCGCATAGGCTGCGAGGTGCTCGCCATAGACCGTGGGGCGCACCCCCCCCGGTCCACGGTCGACGAGCCGCACGCCGAGGCTCTGCTCCAGCGTTCGCAAACTTTTGGTCAGCGCCGGTTGCGTGATATGGAGATGG
>JAEUMA010000393.1 GCA_016793565.1 Rhizobiaceae bacterium | reverse complement strand
CACATCGGCAAGGCGCTCTCGACGCCGCCGGACTTCGCGGAAGGCGTCCTCAACTCGATCCAGTCGGCGGCCGAAACCATGGGCGTCGAGCGGCGAAGTTTGCTCGAAAACACAATGCTCTTCGTGCACGGCTCCACGGTCGTCGACAATACGATTCTGACGCGCGACGGCGCGCGCACCGGCCTGATCGCCACGGCGGGGTTCGAGGACACGCTGCTCGTTACACGCGGCGCCTATGGGCGGTGGTCGGGCCTGACCGAGGACGGCATCAAGAATCCAGTGCGCAGCGAGCGGGCGCCCGCGCTGGTCGAGCCCGGCTCTATCGTCGGCGTCGGCGAGAGGGTCGATTGCGATGGCGATGAGGTGGAGCCGCTCGATACGGAGGCCGTTGAAAACGCCGTCCGCTTTCTGATCAAGGAACGGAAGGTGGAAGCGATTGCCGTCTCGTTCCTGTGGTCGTTCTTCAATCCGTCGCACGAGCGGACGGTGCGTGATATCGTCAGCCGTATCTCGCCCTCGACCTACGTGACGCTTTCGAGCGACATCGCGCCGGTGCCCGGCGAGTACGAGCGTACATCGACGGCCGTCATCAACGCCTATGCAGGCAAGGTCACGCGCAGCTACCTCAACTCGCTGGAGCGGCTGCTGGGCGAGAACGGCTACGGGGGCCAGACCATGGTGATGCAGGGCTATGGCGGCCTGCTTCCGGCGGGCGAGGCCGCCGAGCGCGCGGTCGGCATGATCGAGAGCGGTCCGGCCGCAGGCGTCATTGGCGCGAAGTATCTCGGCGACATGATGGGCGACCGGGACATCATCGCCGCCGACATGGGAGGAACCACGTTCAAGGTAGGCGTGATCCAGGGCGGAGAGCTGGAATACGCGCGCGAGCCGCTGGTCGACCGCTTTCATTACGTCGCTCCGAAGCTTGACGTCGTGTCGATCGGCTCCGGCGGCGGCTCCATCGTCCAGCTCGATGCGAAAACCAGGCTGCCGACGGTCGGCCCGCGTTCGGCGGGCTCCCGGCCCGGTCCGATCTGCTATGGCCTCGGCGGCACCGAGCCGACGCTCACCGATGTGATGCTGCTGATCGGCTATATGGAGCCGGCGCATTTTCTGCGCGGTTCGATGCGGCTGGATCGCGAGAACACCGAAAGCATATTCAAGGCGAAGATCGCCGATCCGCTTGGGGTTTCGGTCGAGCAGGCGGCGATCGGCATCTACCGGATCGCAGCCGCCCAGATCACCGACCTGATCCGCAAGATCACGGTCGAGCGCGGCCTCGATCCGCGCGATTTCGTGCTGCATTCCTTCGGCGGCACCTGCGGAATGCTGGCTTCGGCCTTCGGCGAGGAACTTGCCGTGCGCCGGATCGTCATTCCGTATACGGCGTCGGTCAACTGCGCCTTCGGCCTGGTGACGGCTGATGTCCGCCACGAATATTCGACCACGGTGACGCTCCCGGCAGACGCAACGCCGCAGGAGGTCAACGCGATCTTCGCGCCGCTCGCCGAACAGGCCCGCGTGCAGCTCGAAGCGGAGGGCTTTACGCCGGACATGACCAATTTCGCCTGGTCAGTCGACCTGCGTTATCGGCGTCAGGTGCACGAGGTGACAACACCGATCAGAGCCTCGACGCCGCTCGACGCAGGCGGGCTCGCCACCCTGATCGACGATTTCGAGAACCTCTACGAACGCAAATTCGGCAAGGGTTCGGCCTATCGTGAAGCCGGCATCGAAATGACCATGTTCCGCCTGACCGCCAGCGGCGTCATGCAGCGGCCGAGCTTGCCGAAAGTGGCCGAGGGCAGCAGCGACGCTTCGGCCGGGAGAATCGGCCGCCGCCGAATCTTCGTCGAAGCTAAGGGGGCTCTCGCCGAGGCCGACATCTACGATTTCACGCTGCTTGCGCCCGGAAACGCATTCTCCGGCCCGGCGGTAATCCATACGCCGATCACCACCATCGCGGTGCAGCAGGGCCAGCGCGCGCGCATGGACGGCTATCGCAACATCGTTCTCGAAATGGAGGGTTGAGGCATGGACCCGATGACCTTCTCGATCATCCGCCACCGCCTCTTCCGCATCGTCGACGAGGCGGTGATCACGCTCAAGCATGTCTCGGGCAGCGCCATCACCAATGAGGGGCACGACCTCATGGTGTCCCTCTACCGGGCGGACGGCTCACTGCTGATGGGCGGCGTCGGCTTCCTTCACCATCTGACCAGCGCGGCGGAGGCGTGCAAGTCGATCATCCGCCGCTTTGCCGGACGCATCCGCGAAGGCGACGTTTTCCTGCTCAACGATCCCTATACGGCAGCGCTGCACACGTCCGATATCTATCTGGTCGCGCCCATCCATTTCGATGGAAGGCTCGTCGCCTGGAGCGCCTGCTTCGTGCATGTCTATGATATCGGCGCGATGAATCCGGGGGGGTTCAGCCCGCAGTCGACGGACATCTACACCGAGGGATTTTCCTCGCCCGGCATCAAGATCGTCGACCAGGGCGAGATCGTCCAGGACGTGATCGACACCATGCTCAACATGGTTCGCTCGCCCGAAATGGTGATGCTCGACCTGCGCTCGATGATCGCCTGCAACAATGTCGCGCGCGAACGCATGCAGGCGCTGATCGCGAAATACGGCGCGGAGACGGTGGATGCGGCAGGCTCCGAACTGATCCGCCAGTCGGAGATGCTGCTGAGGGCACGCCTTCAGGAATTGCCGGACGGACAATGGCAGTCGCGCCAGTATCTCGACGTGAACGGCGAGACGGCGACGGTGCGGCTCACCATGACCAAGTCCGGCGATAGGCTGGTGTTCGATTTCACCGGCTCCAGCGAACAGAGCCGGCACGCCATCAACTGCACGAAGTGGGCCTCGCTCGGCGGGCTCTTCGCGCCGCTTTTTCCGCTGCTCTGCTACGACATCACCTGGAACGAGGGCGTCATCCGGCCGGTCGAGATGATCGCGCCGGAGGGCTCGATCGTGAACTGCACGCGACCGGCACCGGTTTCGGTGGCCACGGTCGCCGCCATCCAGTCGGTCAACAATGCCGCCTGCGCCACCATCGGCAAAATGCTGGCGGCGAGCGACCGCTACCGCGAGCAGGCGACGTCGGTCTGGCATGCCAATCATTTCGCGATTTTCAAGTTCGGCCGCAACCAGAAGGGTGGCTTCTCCATCGGTATCCTGACGGAGACCTTCGCAGGCGCGGGCGGGGCGCGGTCGTTCGGAGACGGCGTCGATATCGGCGGCGAGATTCCGAACCCGATCTCCCGCATGGCGAACGTCGAGACCGTCGAAGGCAGCTTCCCGATCCGCTACCTCTTCCGTCGCCGCATGAAGGATTCCGGCGGGCCCGGCCGCTGGCGCGGCGGCACTGGCGGCGAACTCGCGGTGGTGCCGCACAAGGCGCCCGATGGAGGCATCCACTACGTCATCTCCGGCAAGGGCGCGCGCCATCCGATGAGCGACGGGCTGGCCGGCGGGTTCCCCGGAGCTCCCAACAGATATGCGTGGGCAAAGGCGCAAGATGCGCAGCCGGATGCCGGCGAACCGGTCTCCTGGGGCGTCTTCCCGCTGATGGGCGAGGATGCGCTCTACGTGCGTTGGAACGGCGGCGGCGGCTTTGGCGATCCGCTGGAGCGTGAGCCGGGACGGGTGGCCGACGACGTCACGCGCGGCGTGGTGAGCACCGAGGCTGCCGAGGCCATCTACGGCGTGGCGCTGGGAGCGGACGGCACCGCCGACGTCGCCGCGACCGAGGCGCTTCGCGCCGGCCGCACGCGCCAACGGAGTGCCGGGAGGTCCACGCCATGAGCGCCGCAACATCTTTTTCTCCGACGCTGGTGCTGCGAGAGGGTACGTCAGGACGCCGTATCGCCTGCCGTGCCTGCGGCCATGATCTTGCCGCCGCGGACGCGAGCTGGAAGGAGCATGCCGTGCTCGACGAACAGCCGCTGGGCGCCGCGGGCGGTTCGGTCTTCCGCACCGATGGAGATGTCCTGCTGCGGCGGTTCTACTGCCCGTCCTGCGGGACCACGCTCGATGCGGAAACGGCATTGCCGGGCGAACCTTTCCTGGTCGACCGGGTGATGGGCTGATCGATGGTCAAGCAAACGCGCCGGAGCGCCGAGCGTCAGCCTATCGCCGATGCCGGCGAGACGCTTGGCGAACGCCTGCGCCGTCTTCGCCGCGACAAGGGCCTGAGCATCGCCGATCTCGCCAAAACGTCCGGGGTTCCGGCCAGCACCGTCAGCAAGATCGAGAACGGGCTGCTCAACCCCAGTCTCGTCCATGCCATCAACCTGGCCTCCGCGCTCGACGCTAATCTCGGCTTCCTGGTCGACCGCTCGCGAACGCGGCATGCCCGCCACGCCGTGGTGCGATCGTCGCAGCGTGGCCGGCGCGACTTTACCGAGATGGGCATGGTGCTGGAGGACCTCAACATCGGCTTCGCGCCCGGTGTGCTGGAATCGCGTGTCGGGCGGATCGAGGCCGGGGCGCATTCAGGCCTGGAATACATGACGCATCCGGGCGAGGAACTGGCGCATGTGCTGTCAGGCAGCGTGACCTACGACCTCGACGGCGAGGAGTACCTGCTCGGTGAAGGCGATACTCTTCATTTCAAATGCGACGTGCCGCATCGCTGGGCCAACCCCAACGACCGCGAGGCGGTTCTGCTCTGGGTCTTCTCCGATGGCCTGTCTTTCTAGAGAGGATAAAACATGATCAGTCAGCACATCATTGATCGGGTCGTTGCCAGGCGCGGACAGGTTCACCTGTTCGACACCTTCTCGGCGCGCCGGACGGCGATGGTCGTGGTCGACATGCAGAAGACGTTCTGCGAGCCGGGCGCACCGGCCGAAGTGCCGGCCTCGCGCGGCATCGTCAAGGCGATCAACCGGCTGGCGGCAGGCCTGCGCGCCGCCGGCGGCACCGTAGTCTGGTGCACGCACGCCAATGTCGGCGTCGGGAACAACAGCGACTGGCGCAACTTCTTCGACCATTTCGTGTCTGACGATGTTCGCGCGCGCACCATCGAGTCGCTGTCTCCCGGTGGTTCGGGCCAGGCGATCTGGCACGAACTCGACGTGCGCGACGGTGACCTCAAGCTTTTCAAGAACCGCTACAGCGCGCTCGTTCCCGGCTCTTCGCAGCTGGAGCGCATGCTGCGCAGCCTCGACATCGATATGCTGCTGATCTGCGGCACCAAGACGAACATCTGCTGCGAATCCACCGCCCGCGACGCCATGATGATGGACTTCAAGGTGGTGATGGTTTCGGACGGAACCGCCGCGCTGTCGGACGCCGAACACCAGGCCGCGCTGGAGAACATCATCCAGCAGTTCGGAGACGTCATGACTGTGCAGGAAATCCTGGAGCGACTCCGCCCCTGAGACGGGCCGCAGCCAGCGAACCAACAAAGAGAAAGGGGAACTCACATGCTGAAATTGCTTGCAAGCGCGACTGTGGCGCTCGGAATGCTCATGTCACCGGCCCTGGCGGCCGCGAAGAAGATCGCGCTGGTGCTTCCAGGGCCCATCACGGACGGAACGTTCAACTCCGCGGCCAACAAGGGTATCCAGGCGGCGAAGTCGAAATACGACATTGATGTGGTGATCCGCGAGAACACCGATTTCGCACAGATCGAGGACGTGCTGCGCTCCTATGCCGAAGAAGGCTACGACATGGTGATCGGGCACGGCTTCCAGTTCGCCGAGCCGGTCATGAATATCCATGCCGACTATCCGAAGACATTCTTCGTCGTGAATACCGCCCAAGTCGC
>JAEUMA010000392.1 GCA_016793565.1 Rhizobiaceae bacterium | reverse complement strand
CCGATGTCCAGCATTTCGGAAAATGGGGCGTCGGGGCGGCTAAGACATGAAGGGGAGTCAAGATGGGTGGAATGAAACGGCTATTGCAGGCCGGCGTGGCTGCGGTGGCGCTGGGCGGAATGAGTAGCGCAGCGCTGGCCGCCGCCGGCGACGAGTGCATCAAGATCCTCGGCTATGAGTGGAGCGGCGAAAAGCAGTCGATGGACCCCGCCGATATGCACTCCGGCGACGACGCCTACCACACCTTCGCGGTCTACAACCGCTTGGTGGACGTGGACGACAATTTCAACGTGCTGCCGGAACTCGCGACAGAATGGAGCGTGTCGCCGGACGGCCTGACCTGGACGTTCAAGCTGCGCGACGGCGTGAAGTTCCACAGCGGCAAGCCGTTCACCTCCGCCGATGTCGTCTACTCGTTCAAGCGCCTGCTCGACGAAGCCACCGGTTCGGGCGCACGCGCGGTGCTGGCCTTCCTGGATCCGGAAGGCATCAAGGCGCCGGACCCGCTGACGGTGACGTTCACCACCAAGACGCCGGTGGTGGAGCTTCCGGTGCTGATCACCAACAAGTTCACCAACATCGTGCCGGATGGCGCGAAGAAGGAAGACCTTCGCCTGAAGGCCGACGGCACCGGCCCCTTCATGCAGGAGCAGTTCACGCCGAACGCTCCCGTGCGCATCCTGCGCAAGAACCCGAACTATTGGGACGCCGGCAAGCCCAAGGCTGATTGCCTGCGCATCACGGTCGCGCAGGAGGCAGTGGCGGCGGTCGCGGCCATGAAGTCCGGCCAGGTCGACCTGATGCTCAACGTTGATCCTTCGGTAATAGGCACGCTGAAGGACGACGCCAGCGTGAAGCTGCTGGAGACCGGCGCGTCCAACTCGATGACCGTTTCCATGTGGGTGGACACCAAGCCGTTCGACGATCCGAAGGTGCGCGAGGCGCTCAAGCTCGTGGTCGACCGTCAGGCGATGATCGACACGGTGCTGCTGGGCTTCGGCGAGCAGGCCGCCGACAACCCTGTGCCGCTCACCAACGCGGCGTCCTACACCAAGGAAGCGCCGAAGCAGGACATCGAGAAGGCGAAGGCGTTGCTGGCCGAGGCCGGCTATGCCGACGGGTTGAAGTTCGACCTCTACACCGCTGAGGGCGTTCCGGGCATGGTGCGCATGGCGCAGGTCTATGCCGAAATGGCCAAGGCCGCCGGCATCGACATCAATGTGGTGGTCACGCCGGCCGAGAGCTTCTGGGACGACGTCTGGCTGAAGAAGCCGATCGTCACCTCGGCATGGTCGATGCGTCCTCCGGGGGAGGGTCTGGCCGTCGCCTACACGCAGAACGCCAAGTGGAAGGAGACGCATTGGGAGCGGCCGGACTATGACGCGCTGCTCCTCAAGGCCAACACCACTGTGGACGCGGCCGAGCGCACCAAGCTCTACCAGCAGGCCGGCGAGCTTCTGGCGAAGGAAGGCGGGCTGATCCTGCCGATGTTCGTTCATCAGGTGCTGGCGCTGCGCGCTGCCTGCGACGGCTACACGCCGCGCGCGCAGAACTTCAACCTGAACTTCGAGGACCTGAGCTGCAAATAGGCGGCTTTAGGCATCGTCGGCCCGGCGGGGAATTTTCCTCGCCGGGCTGTTGCTTCGAAGAACCTCGCGGCCGCCGCGGCCGTGATGCCCCTGTTGGCGCCCGCACGGTGAAAGCCGTGGTCGCGGCGGGTCGGGCAAGGGAGGCAAGAGCGTGATCATTCTCGGGCTGGTCGTACGCCGCGTGCTGATGGCCGGCGTCACGCTGCTCCTCGTCTCCTTGCTGATCTTCTCGATCTTGGAGATTCTGCCCGGCGATGTCGCCACGCGCATGCTCGGGCGCGACGCGACCCCGGAAGCGCTGGAAGTGATGCGCAGCCAGCTCGGTCTCGACCGGCCGGCCTATGAGCGCTATCTGCACTGGCTTTCCGGCATGCTTCAGGGCGATTTCGGCAGTTCGCTCGTTTCAAGCCGCCCGGTCAGCGACATTCTGGCGCCGCGCATCTTCAACACGCTGATGCTGTCGCTCTACGCCTTCATTCTCTACGTTCCGCTGACGGTCATCCCGGCCATCATCCAGGCGTTGACGCGCGACCGCGAGGCGGACCATGCGCTGTCGGTGGTGACGCTCGTGCTTCTGTCGATGCCCGATTTCCTGATCGCCACGATCCTGCTGCTGGCCTTCGTCATCTGGATACCGGTGCTGCCGGCGATCTCGCTGGTCGACGAGACATCGACGGCCTGGGAATACATAAAGGCGATGACCTTGCCGGCGGTGACCCTGGCGGTCGTCATGGCGGTCTATGCCGTGCGCATGCTGCGCGACAACCTGATCGAAGTGCTGGATGCCGACTACATCCGCATGGCCGAACTCAAGGGCGTCTCGCAGCTGCGTGTGCTGATGCGGCACGCGCTGCCGAACTCGCTGGTTCCCACGCTCAACGTCACGGCCCTCAATCTCGCCTATCTGGTGGGCGGGGTGGTGGTGGTCGAGAAGGTCTTCTCCTATCCCGGTTTCGGCAGCCTGCTGGTAGATTCGCTGCAACTGCGCGACCTGCCGGTGATCGAGGCCACGGTGATGAT
>JAEUMA010000350.1 GCA_016793565.1 Rhizobiaceae bacterium | reverse complement strand
TCCGGCTGATCGCCAACGAGTCGCCGGAGCCGGTGCGCACCGAATTCCGCAGGATCGTGGAATCGCAGCAGCTTGGCCTGTCCATTCCGGAAGCCGCCATCAGGATGCGCGAGACCATGCCCTGTCCGGAAGCCGGCTTCTTCGGCATCGTCATCCAGATCCAGGCGCAGGCCGGCGGCAATCTGTCGGAAGCGCTAGGCAACCTGTCGCGCGTGCTGCGCGACCGCAAGAAGATGAAGGCCAAGGTGCAGGCGCTGTCTATGGAAGCGAAGGCTTCCGCCGTCATCATCGGCGCGCTGCCCTTCATCGTGGCCGGCCTCGTCTACATGTCGTCGCCGAACTACATCATGCCGCTGTTTACCACGAGCACAGGCCATCTGATCCTCGGCATATCCGGCGTGTGGATGTCGATCGGCATCTTCGTGATGCGCAACATGATGAACTTCGAGGTCTAGGCAAGTAAGATGACCGACTCCGTCGTCAAGGCGCTGACCGACCCCGGATTCCTGATGGCCCTGCTGGTCGGGGTCGCGGTGTTCGCCACCATCTTCACGATCATACCTTCGCTGGGCGGCAACCAGATGAAGATGCGCATGAAGACGGTGGCGATCGAGCGCGACGAACTGCGTGCGCGCCAGCGCGCGCGTCTGGCCGCCGATGCCGACCGTCGCCGCAAGGGCGGCGGCCTGCGCGAGGAGCAGTCGGCCGGCATGCGCCGGATCGTCGAGCGCCTCGACCTGCGCCGCGCGCTGGTGGACGAGGGCACGCTGGCCAAGCTGCGCAACGCCGGCTTCCGCGGCCAGAACCCGCTGACCAAATTCCTGTTCTTTCGCCTGGTGCTGCCCTTCGTCGGCTTCGCGCTCGCCGCCGTCTACGTGTTCTTCATGAACGGCCTTCCCAACCAGGGAACCGTCGTCAAGCTGTTCGTTTGCATCGTGGCCGCCTATGCGGGTTTCTACGCGCCGATCCTCTATGTCACCAACCGCGCCACCAAGCGCAAGCAGTCCATCCAGCTCGCGTGGCCGGACGCGCTCGACCTGATGCTGATCTGCGTGGAATCGGGCATGTCGGTGGAGGCCGCCTTCCGCAAAGTCTCCGAGGAGATCGGCGCGCAGTCGGTCGCGCTGGCCGAGGAGTTCGTGCTCACCAATGCCGAACTCTCTTATCTGCAGGACCGCAAGACCGCCTATGAGAATCTCGCCCACCGCACCGGCCTGGAGTCCGTCAAGTCCGTGACCCAGGCCCTGATCCAGGCGGAGCGCTACGGCACCCCGGTTGCGCAGGCGCTGCGCGTGCTCGCCAGCGAAAGCCGCGACATGCGCATGAACGCGGCCGAGAAGAAGGCCGCCGCCCTGCCGCCCAAGCTGACGGTGCCGATGATCCTGTTCTTCCTGCCTGTGCTGTTTGCGGTCATCCTCGGCCCGGCCGGCATTCAGGTCAGCGAGCGCGGCATCTTCCAGGACCAGAAGAAGTAGCCCTGCCTTTCCCGAAAGCAGGACGGTCCGCAAACATGCACTGGCCCGAGTTGTGGAAGCACCGATTCATCGGCGCTGGCGCGTGCCTGACGGGGTAACCTTGCCCGAAATGTCGGTGCGGTCGATCAAGCCGTGGATTGATGGGCGAGGGCGATGCATGGCGGCGCTTGTCCCGAAAGCGCTGCTGCTTTCGGGACAAGCGCTGGTCCATGAAATGAAGGGTTTTGCGCCGCCCGGAATGGCAGCGGATGCGTTTCGATGGCGAGGAAAGTCGGCGATCAGTTGGTCGACGACTTCTTCTTGTCCTCGTCCTTGAGCTGGCTCCAGGAATTCTGCTGGGCCAGCATCTTGCGCAGATAGGCGACGTTGGCCTTCGCCTGCTCGGGCGACAGTTCCTGGCTGGCGATCTGCTCGGCCTCGTCGAAGCGACCCTGAAGGCCGACCACCAGAGCGAGGGTCTGGCGCACGCGGCTGTCGGCGCCACGCGCTTGGGTCGCCTTGCGCAGATAGGTCTCGGCGGTGGTGAGGTCGCCCTCGAGCAGGTAGGACATGCCGAGGTTGGAAAGCACGCTCGGCTCGTCCGGGCGCAGATCCAGCGCCTTGCGATACTGCGCGCGCGCCTCGTTCTGCTTGCCTAACTGGTCGAGAATCGCGCCCTCGGCGGAAGCGAGCTTCCAGTCCGGATATTCCGGTGTCTGAGCCCGGCGAACCGCATCAAGCGCCGGCTCCAGCTGCCCGGCCGCCGCGAGCGACTTGCCGTAGGCGGCCAGCACGTCGCGGTCCTTGGGGTGGGTGATGGCGAGCTTGCGCATCACCGCCAGCGCCTGGTCGGTGCTGCCGTTCATCTGCAGAACGCTGGCGTAGCGCAGCGCGACGGCCTTGTCCTCGGTGTTGCGCGTATAGGCCTCGCCGAGAGAGGCGGCCGCGTTGCGCAGTTCGCCTGCCGACATCGATTCCACCGGCTTGCCGGACTGCTTGCTGATCGAGCCTGTCGTCATCTTGCTGTTAGCGCAGCCGGCCGCTCCGGCCAGAAGCATGGCGGCGATCACCAGGGTAATGCGTCTGCCCGTTGCCTTACGCGCACAAATGGTCGACATCTCACCCGGCCTCCGACTTCGAAAGCGGCCAATTCGGCCCTGTTCCCTGCCGAAGCAATATTCCGTTAACCCTAACGGTTGGTTAAAAATGGCCGCCCGCGGCCGCGAGGAGTGACGATGCCCGTAGAACTCTTGGACAAGAAGAGCCGCGATTCCCGCCCCATCCATCTGATAGGCGAGGGCGGTCTGCGGGAGGCCGGCCTGGACCCGAAGGCGACCGCCTGGGCGGAGGCGAACGAGTTCACCGGCAAGGCCGGCAGGTCGCTGCTGGTGCCTGCGGAGGACGGCAGCGTGGCGGCCGCGCTGTTCGGCACCGGCAAGGGACGTGACGCCAACGGGCCGCTCTCGCTCGGCGCGCTCGCCCGGGTGCTGCCCGAGGGAGACTGGCATTTTGCCGCCGCTCCGGCCGATCCCGACCTGTCGGCGCTGGCGGTGCTGCTTGGAGGCTATCGTTTCACGCGCTACGGCAAGAAAGCCGGCAAGGCGATCCGGCTCGCTTTGCCCAAGGGCGCCGACGCGGCGGCGGTCAGGCGTCGCGCGGACGCTATCACGATGGTGCGCGATCTCGTCAATGCCGGTTCCGGCGACATGGGGCCCGACGAACTGGAGCAGGCCGCGAAGTCGGTTGCCAAGAAGCATAAGGCCAAGTTCTCGGTCATCCGCGGCGACGATCTGCTCGAGCGGGGCTTTCCGATGATCCATGCGGTGGGAAGGGCGTCCACGCGGGCGCCGCGGCTGATCGATTTCTCCTGGGGCCGCAAGGGCGCTCCCAAGGTGACGCTCGTGGGCAAGGGCGTCTGCTTCGACACCGGCGGGCTAGACATCAAGCCGGCAGCCGGCATGCTGGCCATGAAGAAGGACATGGGCGGCGCAGCCCATGTCCTTGGCCTCGCAGCGATGATCATGGGGGCCGGGCTCGACATCCGCCTGCGCGTGCTGATCCCGGCGGTCGAGAACGCCATTTCCGGCAACGCCTTCCGTCCGGGCGACGTGCTGAGGAGCCGCAAGGGCCTGACCGTGGAGATCGGCAACACCGACGCCGAGGGAAGACTGATCCTCGCAGACGCGCTGACGCTCGCCGACGCCGACAAGCCCGATCTGCTGATCGACATGGCGACGCTGACAGGGGCCGCCCGCGTGGCGCTGGGGCCGGACCTGCCGCCCTTCTACACCGACGACGACGGCCTCGCTGCCTCGCTGTCGGCGGCCTCGCATGCGTTGCACGACCCGCTCTGGCGCATGCCGCTGTGGCGGCCCTACGACGCCCGCATCGATTCCAAGGTGGCGGATATCAACAATTCCGGCCAGGACGGCATGGCCGGCTCGATCACGGCGGCGCTGTTCCTGCGCCGGTTCGTGGACAACGCCGCCGCCTGGGTGCATTTCGACATCTTCGCCTGGAATCCGGCGGATAGGCCATTCGGCGTGACGGGCGGCGAGGCGCAGGGGATTCGCGCGCTTGAAAAGGTGCTCATGGACCGCTACGCGAAGACGTAACGGCTCCGAAACGGATTGCCGCCATAATGGCGGCCATGACGGTTTCCCTGCGCCCGAGCCAGGCCCTGAGGCTATGGCAGAAGGTCTCGCTCGAGGAGGTGCGCAACGACGCGCCCGACCTTTCGATGCGGCAGATGGCGATCCTGCTCACCATCTATCTCGATCCGCCGCCGCACACGGTGCGCGGTTTGGCCTCCGCGCTCGGGGTCAGCAAGCCGGTGATCACGCGCGCCCTCGACACCATGGGCCGGCTGAAGCTCGTCACGCGCAACCGCGACGAGGCCGACAGGCGCAACGTGCTGGTCAGGCGCACCGTGGAAGGCGCGCTCTATGTCGAGCGCTTCGGCGATGCTATCATCGCAGCCGGAGAGGAGCTGCCGATTTGACCTCCTACGACAAACGCCTGCACGCCTTCCGCACCGATCTGGCCGACCTGCGCCTGAAGGACGCCGTGGCGGCCCCTCGCTACGTCGCGTCGCGATCGGCCGTGGTGGCGGCGCCGGTGGCCGACATGCGCGCGGGGCCGAACCAGCAGTCCGGCCTCAACACGCAGCTTCAGCGCGGCGACGCGGTGCGGGTGTTCGACGAGGCGGACGGCTTTTGCTGGGTGCAGGCCGAGCGGGATTCCTATGTCGGCTATGTCGCCGCCGATGCGCTGGCGGCAGTCCAGCCGGCGGTCAGCCATCTCGTGGCCGCGCCGCGCACCTTCATTTATCCGGGGCCTGATCTGAAGAAGCCGCGCGCCGGCGCACTGTCGATGGGCGTCGGGCTCGCCGTGACCGGCTTCGCGGAGACGCGCGGACTGCGCTACGCGCTGCTTTCGGACGGCACCGCCGTGGTGGAAAAGCACCTAGTGCCCATTTCGGAACTCGGCGGCGACTACGTGGCCATCGCCGAGAGCCTGGTCGGCACGCCCTATCTGTGGGGCGGCACGACGGCCTTCGGCATCGACTGCTCGGGGCTCGTGCAGCTTTCCATGCGCATGACCGGCCGCGACGTGCTGCGCGACTCCGACATGCAGGCGGAGCATCTGGGTGTCGCGATCGACAGCGGGGCAGGCCTCCGCCGTGGCGACCTGGTGTTCTGGAAGGGCCATGTCGCCATCATGACCGACCCCGAAACGATCCTCCACGCCAACGGCCATACGATGATGGTTTCGCTGGAGAATTTCGCCGACGCGGTCGCCCGCATCGGCTACCTCTACGGCCAGCCCACCGGTTACCGGCGACCCTAAGACTTAGAACGGCAGCTTCATGCCCGGCGGAATGGGCAGGCCGGCCGTCAGTTCGCGCGACTTTTCCTGCATCGCCTGTTCGATCTTGACGCGCGCGTCGTTGTAGGCGGCGAGGATCAGATCCTCCAGAATCTCGACCTCGTCCTCCTTGAACAGCGAGGGATCGATCTTCAGCGACTTCATCTCGAACTTGCCGAGCAGGGTCACCCGGACCAGGCCGCCGCCAGCCTGGCCGGTCGCCTCCAGCGTGGCCATTTCCTCCTGCATGGCCTGGAACTTCGCCTGCATTTCCTTGGCCTTGCCCATCAGGCCGAGAAGATCTTTCATGGTCATGCCTCTCGTAAGCTAGATCGTGTCGTCGTCATCGGCGGCGGGTTCGCCCGCCGCGGCCGGTTCGAGTTCCTTGCCGGCCGCCTCCGCCTGCACGGCGTCGGGTATGCGCACGTCGATGATGCGCGCGCCCGGAAAGCGGGCCAGGATTGCGGCCACGGCAGGCACGTTGCGGGCGTCGTTCAGAACGCTTTCGCGGCGGCTTTCTTCCGCCTGCGCCAGCGTCTGGCCGCCTTCGTCGCGCGACAGCGATACTACCCAGCGCCTGCCCGTCCAGGCTTGCAGCCGCGAGCTGAGGTCGCCGAGCAGCGTCTTGGGCGCATCGTCCGTCAACGCCACCTCCAGCCGGCCGGGCTCGAGCCGCACCAGCCGCACGCAGCGCTTGAAGATCACCTTGAAGGCGATATCGCGCCGGGCGTCGGCGAGTGCGGCTATGTCGTCCAGCGTCGCGATAGCGACCGCTTCGGGTTCCGGCGCGGGAGCCGTTTGCGTGCGCTGCGCCGCTTGTGCCGGATTCGCCAGCGGTTCCACCAGCCGCATCGCCGCGCCGCCGCCCGGCATAGCGGCCTGCCGCTGCGCCGAAACCGCGCTGGCGCCGCCGCCTGCGGGCGAGGCTCCGCCCGCCGATGGCGCCCTGGCCGACGACGCCGAAGGAAACTCGGCGCCGCCTTCCAGCGCCTTCAGCGCCTCGTCCAGCGTCGGCAGGTCGGCGGCATGCGCGATGCGGATCAGCACCATCTCTGCCGCGCTGACGGGGCGGTTCGAGGACTGCACCTCGGGTATGCCCTTGGTCAGCATCTGCCAGGTCCGCGACAGCACACGCACCGGCAGCGTCCTGGAAAACTCCAGCCCGCGGCGCCGCTCTTCCTCGGAAAGCGTGGCGTCCGCCGCCGCTGAGGGCACGAACCGCATGCGGGTGACGAGATGGTTGAACTCGGCGAGGTCGACGAGGATGGCGGCCGGATCGGCTCCGGTATCGTATTGCGCGCGCAGTTCGTTGAGGGCGGCCGCCACGTCGCCCTTCATCAGCTGCTCGAACAGGTCGACCACGCGTGTGCGGTCGGCGAGGCCGAGCATGGCGCGCACCGCCTCGGCTGTGACCTTGCCCTCGCCATGCGCGATCGCCTGGTCGAGGATGGACAGCGAGTCGCGCACGGAGCCTTCCGCCGCCCGCGCGACCATGGCCAGCGCGGCGTCCTCGACGCCGATCTCCTCTCGCGCGGAGATCGCGCGCAGGTGTTCCACCAGCAAGCCGGCATCGACGCGTCTGAGGTCGAAGCGCT
>JAEUMA010000355.1 GCA_016793565.1 Rhizobiaceae bacterium | reverse complement strand
CGATTTTCCGAAACCCCTCTCGGCAGCTTCGGAGATGCGGACGGCCCTTGTCGACCTGGTCAAAGCCGGCCGGGCAAAGGCGGCGACGGGGAATTGACGTCCCTTCAGCCACGATTAGACGAAAGAAATGTGCAGCCGATGAATTTTTCAGTTTCCCAAAAAAACGCTGGGTTGTATTAGAGAGTCATCAAGCGGGAGCTTGGATCCGACTTGAAGATGAAGAAAGGCGTCATTTGCCCCCAATGGCGCCGGGAAGGCCCAAGCGCAGGGGGATTCATGAAACATTACAACATCTTCAAGAATTCGGACGAGCCCGCCGAAGTGCTTACGGCCCTTGGCAACAGCAAGCGGCTGGCCATCGTGACACTCCTGTTGGACCAGGAGCTTTCGGTCGGCGCACTGGCCACGCAGGTAAGGCTCAGCCAGTCGGCGCTGTCGCAGCACCTTGCGCGCCTGCGCAATCTCGGCCTCGTGGAGACCCGGCGAGACCGGCAGATGATCTACTATTCCTGCCGGTCGACGCGGGTACGGCAACTGGTTGAGGCGATCGACCGGATCTTCGAAGCAGCCTGAAGTGGCACGGCCGCCATTACCGGCGATTCGGCATTTGCGCGGATTGCGCGATGCCCTATGCGTTCGCGAGCAAGCGCATCCGCGCGTACGGGCTCGCGCCCACGATCCTCACCGAATCCGGCCCGATGAATCTCATTCCAGTCCACGACCCCGAAGACCCACGCCTCGCCGGCTATCGTGACATACGCGAGAAAGACCTGGTAGGACGCCAGGGGCGGTTCATCGCCGAGGGCAAGGTCGTCCTGAGGACGATGCTGCAGGCGCGCCGGTTCGAAGTCGAATCGGCCCTCATCCTCGACAGTCGGCTGGCAGGGGTGGGCGACATCCTCTCCGGGATCCCAGACCACTTACCCGTATATGTGGCCGGCCGGCCGGTTCTCGACCGCGTCGCAGGCTTTCCCATGCACCGCGGGGTGCTCGCAATCGGCAGGCGCCGCCAGGCGGAGACGCCCGCCTCGCTGCTCGCCGCTCTCCCGCCGAGGGCGCTTGTGGTCGTTCTGGTGGCCATTGCCAATCATGACAATGTCGGCGCCGTCTTCCGCAACGCGGCGGCTTTCGGCGCCGACGCGGTGCTGCTCGACGGGCTCTCCTGCGATCCGCTCTACCGCAAGGCGATTCGCGTTTCCGTCGGCGCAGCGCTCAAAGTGCCTTTCGCAACGTCGGAGACAGCGGATGCCCTGGCAGACGCGCTGAGCGAAGCGGGCTTCGGGATCGTCGCGCTATCTCCCTCCGGCGGCGGCGATATCCGTTCCGTTTCGCGGCCGGACCGCGTCGCGCTGTTTCTCGGCTCCGAGGGAGATGGCCTGCCGCCGCAGCTTCTGTCACGCCTGCAGTCCGCGAGGATCGCCATGGCTCCCGGCTTCGACAGCCTCAACGTCGCCGCCGCCTCAGCGATCGCGCTGCACAGGCTGGCCGACCTCTGAAGTCAGTGGACTTCAGGCGCCTGCGGCCGCCTTCTGCAGCGCCCGGACGCGATCGGCCAAGCTCACTACGGAGCCGGCTACATCCGGCCGCGCGACGTCCAGCGCACGCGCGATCGGCGATGCTGGGCCGTCCAGCATTGCCGTCAGGTTAAGAACCTCGGCCGCCAGGTCGTTCATCTGCTCGCGCAACAGGGCGCTGACCTGCTTCTCATCGCTCCAGTCATCGGACTGCGCGCGCACCCGTGCGGCAAGCTCGACCTTGAGGCGGCGGTTCTCGGTCTCCAGCGGCCCGATCCGTGCCTCTAGCTTCTCGCGCTCGGCGGCAAGCGTGGCAGCGACCTTTTCGAACTCGGCGCCTCTTGCGCTTTCGAGGAGCTTCGCGGTCTGGCCGGTGAGATCGGCGATCTGTCCCTCCAACAGAACGCGCTCCTTCTGCTGCAACACCAGTTGCGCCTGCAGTTCCTGCTCGGTCTGCGTGGCGGCTTTGGCAGCCTCGCGCAGCCTGGTCAGCTCGCGTTCGCGCATGTCCAGCTTTTCGTCACGGTCGGCGATGGTCGAGATCAGGCGTTCGAGCTTCTTGTCCAGGTCGGCAGCGCGCCGCTTCTCGATCTGCATCGTCTCCTGGAACGCCTTCGACTCCGCCGCCGCCTCGCGCGCGCGCCGCTCCGCCTCCTTGCGCGCCGCCCTCAGCTCCGACACGTCGCCGGAGAGCTTTTCCATCTCGCTCTCACGCGCGACCAGCTCGATCTGCCGGCTGCTCGATTCGAACGTGGTCTGATCATAGAGACTGCCGAGGCGCTGGACTTCCTGCTGCCGCGACTGCAACGCCTTGCTGACCTCGTCCAGCTTACCGGACGCGCGGGCAAGTTCGTCCTCGCGGCGGCGAAGTTCGCCCCGGAGTTCTGAGGACTGCATCTCCAGGTCCGAGACCGAGCGATGGGCCTGATCACGCTCGTCGGCCAGCCGTCGAAGTTCGTCGCGATTGCGGTTGATCTCGAGGATCTGCGTCGTCGCGCGATCCTTGAACTCCTTGACGCTCATCTCCAGCCGCCGCGTCGACATGGCGAATTCGGCGCGAAGCCGATCCTTGTCGGCCTGGATCTCGTTGAGCGTGAGCGGGACGGTCGCCTCGATCCTGCGGCGCGTCAGCGTGACCGCGCGCTGCCAGAGCGCCGGAGCGATCATCAGCGAAAGAAAGCCCGCGCACAGAAATCCGAGCGCGAAGAAGAGAACCGGTTGGATCACGATGCAAACCTGCGGTCAGCCGCCCACGGCGCGCCGCGGGAGATGCGACCCATTCTGGCACGCCGGCCGATAGCCATCCAGCCGCCCGCCGATTAACCGCGCATTAACCTTAAAGTCGGCCTCAGAACGGATTCCAGGTCGGCTGCTGCGTCAGCTTGAGATAGCCGATGTTTACCCCAAGACGTGCGCCGACCCCGGTGCGGACCGGCACCAGCAGGACGTTGCCCTGCTTGAGCACCGTGAAGCCCAGCCCGGCGATGGCGTAGGCGGAACCGGCAACGCCCGCGAATCGGTTGTAGAGGCTCGACACATCGTCGAGATTGTAGACCAGCATCATGATGCGCGATCCCTGGCCGCCCCAGTCGAAACCCAGCGAGGGGCCCTGCCAGAACACTTTGTGGTCGCCGACGTTCTTCGTGTAGAGCGTGCCTTCGCCGTAGGTCAGCCCGCCGAAGAAGGCACCGGAACCCTCTTCGCCCAGCACATAGCCGTTCGGCAGGCCGTAGGAGGAGAAGATCTTCTCCACCAGCGTGGCAAGTCCGCCCGACGTGGCGCCGAAGAACTGGTGTCCCGAATCGACGATCTCCTGGGCAGTGTATTCATTGGCGCGCGAAGCCGCCTGCGTCAGGGCGAGCGCGGTGAAGGCGACAAGCGCCAGGAGAACAATCCGGGCTGTCGCCCGTGTGACGATCGTGGAGAACATGCTCTCTCTCCGTTCAGAAGCACATCCGCCGACGCCTCTGCGGCCGACGGCTTCTCGATGGCCGCCTGGACCCGCAATGCCCGGAAACTAGGGCGTAATTCTTTTTCAACCATTAAGCTTTCACATGAAGGTGGCGGTTCGAAGGCCGCAGGGCAACCTGCTGCCAGGCTAATCCTGTTTGAGGGGACTTCAGCCTTTCGCGCTTCGGATTGTTGATGCGGACCGATCCGGTGTAACCCGGTAACGTCTGGGGGCTAGCGATTCGTCCTGCGACGGCCGGGCCGGGTCGAGAGTATGCACTTGCCGGGATGCTGGAGCGTTTTTGATGGCCGATCTATTCTCGATCTCCGCACCTGATCTCGCCGCCCTGCTCTGCAGCCGTGTCTGCCACGACGTCATTTCCCCCGTCGGCGCGCTCAACAACGGCATCGAGCTGCTGGACGAAGGCGGGGCGGACGAAGACGCGATGAACCTCATCCGCACCAGCGCGCGCAATGCCTCGGCCAGGCTGCAGTTCGCGCGCATAGCGTTCGGCGCCGCTGGTTCTGCCGGCATGCTGATCGACACCGGCGACGCCGAAGCGGTTGCGACTGGTTACCTACGCAACGAGAAGCCTGAACTCGTCTGGAACGGGACCCGCGCGCTGCTGCCGAAGAACAAGGTGAAGCTGCTGCTGAACCTGCTGCTGGTCGCCCACTCCTGCATTCCTCGTGGCGGACGCATCACCGTCACTCTGGAGGATCTCGACACGCAGCCGCGATTTTCGCTGGCGGCGCGCGGCACCATGCTGCGTGTGCCGGCTAAATTCCTGGAGATGCACGCCGGGAACAAGCCTGACGAGCCGATCGACGCGCACTCGGTGCAGTTCTACTATACGCTCCTTCTTGCGCGAGAGACCGGGATGACGATCTCCATCCACGCGGCGGTGGACGAGATCGTGCTGGGAGCAGCCTGAGAGGCGGCTTTTTTCGAAATCTTTACCCAACGCGTTCCGAGGATGTTTACGTCGATCCCTTAGCGTTCACCCATCCGCGGTCGCAGCCGGCTGCGGAGACGCGAACGGGGACCAACGATGAAACGCTGCATGTTCGTTGACGATTCGAGCGTTATCCGGAAGGTTGCCAAGCGCATCCTGAGCGGCTCGAACCTTCTCGTCGTCGAGGCAGAGAGCGGAATGCACGCCTTGGCGATATGCGAGAACGCGATGCCCGACATCATCATCGTCGACAGCGCCCTCGAGGATATCCCCACCGTCGATTTCATCCGCCGCGTGCGGCAGATCGATTCGCTGCTGAAGCCGCAGGTCGCCATCTGCCTGACCGAGTTCGACCTCGGCGCGATCATGCGCGCCAAGCGGGCCGGCGCGCAGGGTTACCTGCTCAAGCCGTTCACCCGCCCGCAGCTGCTGGAACGGTTCCGAACCCTCGACGCGGCCGCCTGAGCAAGAGCCCGAAGCCGTTTCAGCCAACAAAAAACCCGGCCGGAGCCGGGTTCTTCGCGTCTGACCTGTACATCCGAGGTTCAGGCACTTTCGCGGATATCTTCGGGCTCGCGCAGCACGTAGCCGCGGCCCCAGACCGTTTCGATGTAATTCTGGCCGCCCGACGCGGCGTCGAGCTTCTTGCGCAGCTTGCAGATGAAGACGTCGATGATCTTCAGCTCGGGCTCGTCCATGCCGCCGTAAAGGTGATTCAGGAACATTTCCTTGGTGAGCGTGGTACCCTTGCGGAGCGAAAGCAGCTCCAGCATCTGGTATTCCTTGCCTGTCAGATGCACCCGCTGGCCGCCCACCTCGACCGTCTTGGCATCGAGATTGACGATCAAGTCGCCGGTCATGATGATTGACTGGGCATGCCCCTTCGAGCGGCGCACGATCGCGTGGATGCGGGCTACCAGTTCGTCCTTGTGGAACGGCTTGGTCATATAGTCGTCGGCGCCGACACCGAGGCCGCGCACCTTGTCCTCGATGCCGGCCATGCCGGACAGGATGAGGATCGGCGTCTTCACCTTTGAAAGGCGCAGCGTACGCAGGACTTCGTAACCCGACATGTCCGGCAGGTTCAGATCCAGGAGGATGATGTCGTAGTCGTAGAGCTTGCCGAGATCGACGCCCTCCTCTCCGAGGTCGGTCGTATAGACGTTGAAGCTCTCCGACTTAAGCATCAGTTCGATGCTCTGTGCTGTCGCACTGTCGTCTTCAATCAGCAGAACGCGCATTTCATCCCCTTTTCTGCCGCCGGACCGTCCCGCGAGTCCGCACCCGCGGCAGTGGTGTGTCAGTAAACAAGGCTGCCAGCGATTGGTTAATAAAACCTAATCCCGCTTCGTCGGCGGCTGCGGTTCTCTCAACCTTTCGATACACCTTTTTGAATCCCAACATGAATCACAATTTGCGACCAGACACCTGCCGCATCAAGAAAGGCTGCCAACCAGCCTTTTCACCCGTTCGGTCCGCTGACCGGGGGAACGCGGATTTTTACCGCGCCTTAATGCCTCGGCTGTATGATTAACAATGCCCGTAAACGAAAGGTTACCGGCGGAAAAAATCTTTAGGAACTCGTTTCCCATGGTTTGTCTTCCGGCCTTGATCTCACGGCACCTCGCACGGGGGCGGCGAGCGTTTGTGAGCGTACGTGTGTTCTGGAGTAGGGGTTCATGAAGCCACGTGAGAATCTGGTCCGCCTCAAGCGGTTCCAAGTCAACGAGAAGCGGCGGCAGCTGATGCAGCTCGAAATGATGATCGCCGAATTCGAGCGCATGGCCAGCGAGCTCGAGCTGCAGATCGCCGCCGAGGAAAAGAAAGCCGGGATCGCCGACGTCAACCACTTTGCCTATCCGACCTTCGCCAAGGCGGCGCGTACGCGCCAGGAAAATCTCCGCAACTCGAAGAACGATCTCGCGCAACAAAAGAATGTTGCCGAATCCTTACTAGCCGAAGCTGAAGCGGAGCTTTCCAAGGCGGAGATGCTGGAATCGCGCGATCACAAAATGCGCGACGTGGAAGGCGACGGCCGCAGCGTCATCAACGGCTGACGCCAACGACGCGCGGCTGCCCTTTCCGGCCAGCCGCGGAACGGCTATGGCAGGTCCATGCGCCGGTTCCTGCCCTATGTGCTGCTGTTGGCCACGCTCTGCTTCCCGCTCGGCGCGGTGCTGCCGCTGGTCACGGTGGAGCGACTCCTGATCTTCTCCGACGAGTCCTCGCTGGTGGGCATCGTGCACGGCCTCTGGGATGCCGGCGACGTTATTCTCGCGACCGTCATAGCGTTGTTTTCGCTGGCTTTTCCGACCGTCAAACTGGCCTTCCTCCACCATGCCGCCTATCGCGGCGGCGAGGAAGCGCCGAGCTTTCCGCCCTGGCTGAAAGCGCTCTCGAACTGGTCGATGCTGGATGTGGTTCTGGTCGCGCTGGTGATCTTCGCGGCTAAGACCAGCGGCCTGGCCAATGCCTTTGCCAAGCCCGGCCTGTGGTTCTT
>JAEUMA010000347.1 GCA_016793565.1 Rhizobiaceae bacterium | reverse complement strand
GCGCGTCTTGCCAGCTCCCGGCGTTAACCATGTTTCGCCTTTGCGCGGCGAAACGTCGGGCGCCCTCTTAACAAAGGTTAACGAAAGGTTAATTCTGCGCGCGGGGAGGCTCGGACCGCGAGCAGAAGGAGTTTTCCGATGAACACTGTGCGAAACGCTCTGCGGCAGACGGCCGTAGCCCTGCTGGCCGCGTGCGCGCTGTCGGCGGCCGTGGCGCCCTCGGTCGCCGGCCAGTATTTCGACGGCGTCTATGTGGAACCGCGCGATCGCATCTATGCCGATTCTTTCGGCAATCTGGTCGTGCACAGCCGCTCCGGCTACAAGCGCATCATCGTAGGGCAGGGTCACCTCGCCGCCGATCTGCGGCAATATTCGCAAGGCACCTCGCAGCGTCCGCTGGAATACGGCATGTCGGACGAGGAGGCGGGGGAACGCTACGGCTGGCGGGCCGACGGTCGGCCGCGGCAACCTTGCCACAAACCGGCTGTCATCCTGCACGGCCGCGGCTACATGTACGGTCTCGAGGACGGCGAAGTGCCGACGCCGACGAGCTGCTACGACTGACTTCAGCGGCGGTATCAGGCCAGCGCCGAGCGCTGCTCGGACGGCTCCAGCCAGTTTACGGCCGGGTGCTTGGCGCTGACGACCTGGTCGCGCCCGCGGCGCTTTGCCAGGAAAAGCGCCTCGTCGCAGCGGCGCTGCAAATCCGCGTAGCTTTCGCCTGGCATGTGCCGGGCGACCCCGAAACTGGCGGTGACGCGGCCGACACCGCCCGGCAGGCCCGGCGCGCCGGCTCGGCCGAAGCGCACCCGCAGGCCCTCCGCCAGCGCCAGTCCGGCGTTCTGGCTAGTGTCGGGCAGCAATATGCCGAATTCGTCGCCGCCGATGCGTCCGCAGATCGCGCCGCGGCCGGCCATCTGCTTCAGCCGTCGCGCGAATCCTGCCAGTACCAGATCGCCGGAGCGGCGTCCGTAGGTGTCGTTGACCGTCGTCATGCCGTCCAGATCAGCCAGGACGAGCATCGCCCCGCCATGCGCCAGCGCCAGCGAGGCGCGATGCTCGAACGCCCTGCGATTGGGCAGGCCCGTGAGGCCGTCGGTCTCGCCACGGTCAGCCATCTCCTGCATCGAGTCGGTCAGTATACGGGCGATCGCGGCAAGTGCTATCAGCAGCGACAGAAGCGCCCAGGAGAAGCTCAGCGAGACCCAGTAGGCCGAGCCGAAAAATGCGTGGAGGTCCTGCGGCCCCGGCGTGACCGCCATCACCACCAGGGTCCGTCCGAAGAAGCTCAGGCCGGCGAGCAGCGCCAGCACCATGAGGCTGGTATCGACTAGGCGGCGGCCCGGCAGGCAGCGCAGTTCGGCCGCGGCCACCAGGCAGATGCCGCCGATGGTGAAGTTGATTGCGTAAATGCGCGCCAGAAGCGACGGTTGGACGAACAGGAACCACACCATCATCGCCATGCCGGAGACGACGAGGCATGCTACCGCCAGCCAGGGAAACGGCCTGCCATAGCCGCCGGCGATGCCGGCGGCCAGCGCTAGCGCGGCAGCGACGAACGCGGCGTTGGAGAATAGCCGCGACCATTCGAAACCGATGGGAAGGCCGAAATACTGGACGACGAAGCCCAGTGCCGCGAGCCCGTACGCGACGGCGAACACGACGACGCCGGGCCTGCGGCCCTGCTGCAGCCACAAACCCAGGAAGGCCAGCGCGAAGACCAGCGAGATCGCCGGGTTGATCAGCGCTATGAAGATCTCCGCGCCAACACTCGTCGGCACCCTATCCATGCGCCGAACCTAGGCCCAACGCACGAACAAGCAGTTAACCTTGCCTGTCGAAATCTAACGGCACGCGGCAGTTGCACACCCCGCCGCGTGCCTTTCGTGGTCTACCACTCGCTAATGTCGACGAAGCGGCCGGCGATGGCGGCCGCGGCCGCCATCGCAGGGGAAACGAGATGCGTGCGGCCCTTGAAGCCCTGCCTGCCCTCGAAGTTGCGGTTCGACGTCGACGCGCAGCGCTCCTGTGGCCGCAGGCGGTCGTCGTTCATGGCCAGGCACATGGAGCAGCCCGGCTCGCGCCATTCGAAGCCGGCGGCGAGGAAGATCTTGTCCAGTCCTTCCGCCTCCGCCTGCTCCTTCACCAGGCCTGAACCCGGCACCACGAGGGCGTTGACGCGCGGATTCACGGTCTTGCCTTCCACCACCTTCGCGGCGGCGCGCAGGTCTTCGATGCGGCCGTTGGTGCACGAGCCGATAAAGACGCGCTCCACCTCGATGTCGGTGATCTTGGTCCCCGGCGTCAGCCCCATATATTCGAGGGCCCGCTGCTTGGAGGCACGCTTGGTCTCGTCGGCGATCAGCGCCGGATCCGGCACCACGTCCTCCACCGACACCACGTCTTCCGGCGAAGACCCCCAGGAGACGATCGGCGGCAGGTTCGCGGCGTCGAGCACGACGACCTTGTCGAAATGCGCGCCCTCGTCCGTCTTCAGCGTCTTCCAGTATTCCACCGCCATGTCCCAGGCCTTGCCCGTCGGCGCCTTCGGCCGGCCCTTGATGTATTCGAACGTCTTCTCGTCAGGCGCGATCAGGCCGGCGCGCGCGCCACCCTCGATCGACATGTTGCAGACCGTCATGCGGCCTTCCATCGACAGGGCGCGGATGGCGTCGCCCGCATATTCGATGACGTAGCCGGTGCCGCCGGCGGTGCCGATCTTGCCGATGATGGCCAGGATGATGTCCTTGGCGGTCACGCCCTCCGGCAGTTCGCCATCGACGCGGACCAGCATGTTCTTGGCCTTCTTCTGGATCAGCGTCTGGGTGGCCAGCACATGCTCGACCTCCGACGTGCCGATGCCGTGCGCCAGCGCGCCGAAGGCACCGTGCGTCGACGTATGGCTGTCGCCGCAGACGATCGTCATCCCGGGCAGCGTAAAGCCCTGCTCGGGACCGATGATGTGGACGATGCCCTGCCGCTTGTCGTGCTCGGAGTAGTATTCGACGCCGAACTCGGCCGCGTTGTCGGCGAGCGCCTCGACCTGGATGCGGCTTTCCTCGTTCTTGATGCCGTTGACGCGGTCGGGCGTGGTCGGGACGTTGTGGTCAACCACCGCCAGCGTCTTCTCGGGATGGCGGACCTTGCGGCCGGTCATACGCAACCCCTCGAAGGCCTGCGGGCTGGTCACCTCGTGTACGAGATGGCGGTCGATGTAGAGCAGGCAGGTGCCGTCGGGGTCGCGCTGCGCGACGTGGTCGTCGAAGATCTTGTCGTAGAGGGTGCGCGGTGCGCTCATGATCATTATCCGTCGATGTCAGAAACTGGAGAAGTCGCGCCGGCGAGGGCCGGCGAGCCCGTCGGCTCAGGCAATCCGGCTGGTCAGCGCGCCGGAAATGCGGGCGAAAAAGCGTGCCGGCAGGCGCTTCTTGTCCTGCAGCACGAAGCCCTTGTAGGCCGGATCGCCGAAAAGTTCTTCCATGGCGCCGCTCTTACCAGTCTTTGGCCGGTGCGGCAATTGCACCGCCGGCCCGAAGCGGAGCTGGCCCCGCACATCCCGGCAGATCAGCGTTGCCGGGTTCCGATTCAAGGTCCGCGAGCCGCCTTGCCGCCGCCGTTCAGCTCCCGAAATCGGGCCGCTCGAAGTCGCCGGTGTCACGGTTCATGATCCAGAGTTCGCCCGTCGAGATGTCGAACCAGGCGCCGTAGAGGTTGATGCGACCCTTTTCCTCCAGGATCTTGACGCAGGGAAAGGTGCGCAGATTGGCGATCGAGAAGCGGATGGAGATGCGCTCCAGCGCCGTCTGACGCTCGCCGACCGTCATCATCCTATTTTGCGCCACCGCGTCGGCCGCCGGGCCGACCAGGCTCATCCATTTGCCGATGAAGTCGCCGGGGGAGAGCGGCTCGGCGCCCGGATTGAGCGCCGCACGGATGCCGCCGCAACGGCCGTGCCCCATCACCACGATGTTGCGGATCTTGAGGCTCTGCACGGCGAATTCGAGCGCCGCCGAGGTGGAATGGAACTCGCCGTCCGGCGCATAGGGCGGCACCAGATTGGCGACGTTGCGCACCACGAACATCTCACCCGGGCCGGCGTCGAAGATCGACTCCGGGGCCGCGCGGGAGTCGCAGCAGGCGATGACCATGATCTCGGGCGCCTGGCCGTCGCGGGCCAGCGTTCGGTAACGGTCGCTCTCGGACGCGTAGCGTCCGGTCATGAAGCTGCGATAGCCCGAGAGCATGCGTTCCGGCAGATGGCTCATGGCCTTCCGCTTAGCGCCGATCCCGCCGCCGATCAACGGTCTTGCTGCGGTGCGATATCGCCGCGGCCGCGTCACCCCTTGCTGCGGTTCCTGGCCGCCAGCGTGCGCAGGCGCAGCGCGTTGAGACGGATGAAGCCTTCGGCGTCCTTCTGGTCGTAGGCGCCGCGGTCGTCCTCGAAAGTGACGAGGTCGTTGCGGTAGAGCGACTTCGGCGAGCGGCGGCCGGCGACGATGACGTTGCCCTTGTAGAGCTGCAGCCGCACCTCGCCCTCGACGTCCTCCTGGCTCTTGTCGATCAGCGCCTGCAGCATCTCGCGCTCCGGCGAGAACCAGAAGCCGTTGTAGATCAGCTCGGCGTAGCGCGGCATGATCTCGTCCTTGAGATGGCCGGCGCCGCGGTCGAGCGTGATCGATTCGATGGCGCGGTGCGCCTGTAGCAGGATGGTGCCGCCGGGCGTCTCGTAGACGCCGCGCGACTTCATGCCGACGAAGCGGTTCTCGACCAGGTCAAGCCGGCCGATGCCGTTGTCGCGGCCGAGGTCGTTGAGCGCGGCGAGCAGCGTCGCCGGCGACAGCGCCTTGCCGTCGAGGCTGACGGCGTCGCCCTTGGCGAAGCCGACGACGATCTCGGTCACCGTGTCGGGGGCGGCCATCGGCGAGATGGTGCGCTGATGCACATATTCCGGCGGCGTGATCCACGGATCCTCCAGCACCTTGCCCTCGGAGGAGGAGTGCAGGAGGTTGGCGTCGACGGAGAACGGCGCCTCGCCGCGCTTGTCCTTGGCGATCGGGATCTGGTGCTTCTCGGCGAAGTCGATCAGGTCGGTGCGCGACTTGAAGGACCAGTCGCGCCACGGCGCGATGACCTTGATGTCGGGGTTCAACGCATAGGCGGAGAGTTCGAAGCGGACCTGGTCGTTGCCCTTGCCGGTGGCACCGTGGGCGACGGCGTCGGCGCCGGTTTCGCGCGCGATCTCGACCAGATGCTTGGAGATCAGCGGCCGGGCGATCGAGGTGCCGAGCAGATAGAGCCCCTCATACTGCGCGTTGGCGCGGAACATGGGGAATACGAAGTCCTTGGCGAACTCTTCGCGCACGTCCTCGATGTAGATCTTCCTGGCGCCCAGCATCTCGGCTTTCCTGCGCGCCGGCTCCAGGTCGCTGTCGCCCTGGCCGAGGTCGGCGGTGAAGGTCACCACCTCCGCGTCGAACTCCGTCTGCAGCCATTTGAGGATGATGGAAGTGTCGAGGCCGCCCGAATAGGCGAGCACGACCTTCTTGACGTCTTTCCACTTCGACATTTTACGCCCCGGTTCCGAGATTTGGCGGCACTCATATCAGGAAAGCCGGAGCGGGCAAGCGAGCCGGCCGCTATTCGGCTGTCGGCCGTCTGGCGCGCCGTTCGCGGTTCGGCTAAGGACGGCGCCTCCAATCCGGTCTCCGTCCATGACCTTCGTCCCCGACCTCTCCACCATCCTGCAGTTCGCCGTCGCCACCGTGGTGATCGCCATCACGCCGGGGCCGGACATGACGCTGTTCGTCGGCCGGGCGATCTCGGAGGGGCGGGCGGCTGGTTTCGCCTGCATGGCGGGAGCCATGTGCGGATGCCTGATCCATACGTCGCTGGTGGCGCTCGGGCTTTCGGCGCTGATCCTTGCTTCGCCGGAGGCGTTCCTTGCCTTGAAGATCGGGGGAGCAGGCTACCTGATCTGGCTGGCGTTCCAGGCGGTGGTGAAGGGCTCCGCCTTCTCCCCCGACACGGTCAAGCGCGCGCCGCGCAGCCTCTGGCAGAACTGGGCGACCGGCATCGGCATCAATTTGCTCAACCCGAAGATCATCCTGTTCTTCATGACGTTTCTGCCGCAGTTCGTGTCCGCGCACGACCCGCAAGCCGCAGGCAAGCTGTTCTTCCTCGGCTTCCTGTTCATCGTGGT
>JAEUMA010000318.1 GCA_016793565.1 Rhizobiaceae bacterium | reverse complement strand
CAAGATCACCGTGCCGTCGGTGATCTTCTCGATCGCGGTGGCTTCCGTGAACGGCTACGCGCTTTCCAACTGGCGCTTCAAGGGTGCCGACATCTTCTTCACCATCCTGATCGTCGGCGCCTTCATCCCCTATCAGGTGATGATCTATCCGATCGTCATCCTGCTCCGCGAGATCGGCCTTTACGGCACGCTGTGGGGCCTCATCATCGTGCATTCCATCTTCGGCATGCCGATCCTGACGCTTCTGTTCCGCAATTACTTCACTTCGCTGCCGGAAGAGCTGTTCAAGGCGGCGCGCGTCGACGGAGCGGGGTTCTGGCGCATCTATTTCGTCATCATGCTGCCGATGGCGCTGCCGATCTTCGTGGTCGCCATCATCCTGCAGATCACCGGTATCTGGAACGACTTCCTGTTCGGCGTGATCTACACCAAGCCCGACACCTATCCGATGACCGTGCAGCTCAACAACATCGTCAACTCGGTACAGGGCGTGAAGGAATACAACGTCAACATGGCGGCGACGATCCTGACCGGCCTGGTGCCGCTGATCGTCTACTTCGTCTCGGGCAAACTGTTCGTGCGCGGGATCGCCGCGGGCGCCGTGAAAGGGTGAGGCGGATGACAAGCGTCCTCGTCAACGACGTCTCGCTCAGCTTCGGCGCGATCGAGGTGCTGAAGTCGCTGAACCTCGACGTCGCCGAGGGCGAGTTCATCGTGCTGCTCGGCCCGTCCGGCTGCGGCAAGTCCACGCTGCTCAACTGCATCGCCGGCCTGCTCGACGTTTCCGAGGGGCAGATCTTCATCAACGG
This sequence comes from Rhizobiaceae bacterium, assembly GCA_016793565.1. Classification (GTDB taxonomy): domain Bacteria; phylum Pseudomonadota; class Alphaproteobacteria; order Rhizobiales; family Rhizobiaceae; genus JAEUMA01. Next base: position 3,189 of record JAEUMA010000318.1, on the reverse strand, counting down.
CAGGAACGTCACATGGGAAGAGCCGAAGGATCGCGGCGTCGGCATGGTGTTCCAGTCCTACGCGCTCTATCCGCAGATGTCCGTGGAAGGGAACCTGTCCTTCGGGCTGAGGAACGCCGGCCTGCCCAAGGCGGAGATCGCCAAGCGCGTGGCCCGGGCGTCCGAAATCCTGCAGATCGAGCCGCTGTTGAAGCGCAAGCCGTCGGCGCTCTCCGGCGGCCAGCGCCAGCGCGTCGCCATAGGCCGCGCGCTGGTGCGCGATGTCGACGTCTTCCTGTTCGACGAGCCGCTCTCCAATCTCGACGCCAAGCTGCGCTCCGAATTGCGCGTCGAGATCAAGCGGCTGCACCAGAAACTCGGCAACACCATGATCTACGTCACTCACGACCAGATCGAGGCGATGACGCTGGCCGACCGCATCGCGGTGATGCGCGGCGGCGTGATCCAGCAGCTTGACGCGCCGCAGGCGATCTACAGCCGGCCCAACAACCTATTCGTCGCCGGCTTCATCGGCTCGCCCGGAATGAACTTCCTCGAAGGCGCGTTGGAACGGGAAGGCGGCTGGACCTTCAGGCGCGGCGACCTCAAGGTGCCCGTCGGCACCTACGCCTTCGACGGAGCGGGTCCGGCGCCCGGCGCTGCCGTGCTCGGCGTGCGGCCGGAGCACATCGCGCTCAACAGCGGCGAAGACTGGCCCTTTTCCAGACAGGTGACGATCGAAGTGGTCGAGCCCAGGGGCTCCGATACGCTGGTCTGGTTCCGGCTTGGCGACCTCAGCGTTTCTCTGCGCACCTCGTCCGAACGCGCGCCGCGGCCGGGCGATACCGTGCAGATAGGCTTTGATCCCATGCGGGCATCGCTTTTCGACGCCGCGAGCGGCCGGCGCATCTGAAGAACCCTCACCCCGAAAGACTAGGGATCCCCGACAATGAAATGGTCCTTTCAACTCTACAGCGCCCGCTTCGCTCAGCCATGGGAGGACGTGGTCCAGTGGCTCGCCGAATTCGGCTATGCCGAGGTCGAGGGTTTCGGCGGCGTCTATGACGATCCACGGGCGTTCCGCGCGTTGCTGGACGCGCATGGGCTGGCGATGCCCACGGGCCATTTCTCGATCGATGCGCTGGAAGGCGATTTCGAAGGCGCGGAACGAACCGCGCGGGCGCTGGGCGTTCGGCTGATCGCCTGCCCCTATCTCAACGCCGATGTGCGGCCGCAAGACGGGGCCGGCTGGCGCGATTTCGGCAAGCGCCTGGCGGCGGTCGGACGCAAGGCCCGTGCGGCCGGTTTCGGCTTCGCCTGGCACAATCACGACTTCGAGTTCGCCGCGCTGCCGGACGGCTCGGTGCCGATGACGCACATCCTGGAGGCCGCGCCCGATATCGGCTGGGAGATGGATGTCGCCTGGGTGATCCGCGGGGGGGCGGACCCCATGCCGTGGATAGAGAAGCATGGCCGCCGCATCACGGCTGTTCATGTCAAGGATATCGCTCGTTCCGGTGAGAACACCGACGAGGACGGCTGGGCCGATATCGGCCACGGCACGGTCGACTGGAAGCGGCTATTTTATGCGCTGCGCGACAACAGCCCGGCCGAGCATTTCATCATGGAGCACGACAAGCCGAGCGACGCCAAGCGCTTCGCGCGCCGCTCGATCGAAACCGTAAGAAATTTCTAGGAGCATGCCGGCAATGGCAAAGTCACTCGGGATCGGCGTCGTCGGCGCCGGCAACATCTCGGCAGCCTATTTCAGTCTCGCGCCGCTGTTTCGGGGCATCGAGATGCGCGCCTGCGCCGACCTCAACGCCGATGCTGCCAGGGCACGGGCGCAGGAGTTCGGGCTGCGCGCACAGACCGTGGACGAGCTGCTTGATGCCGACGACATCGATATCGTCGTCAATCTGACGATCCCCGCCGCGCACTACGAGGTTTCCCGGCGCGTGCTGGAGGCCGGCAAGAGCGTCTACTCCGAAAAGCCGTTAGTTCTTTCGGTCAAGGAAGGCCTCGACCTCAAGAAGATCGCCGACCGCAAAGGCCTGCGCGTAGGCTCGGCGCCCGATACCTTCCTCGGTGGCGCCCACCAGCTTGCCCGTCACCTGATCGACAGCGGCGCTCTGGGAAAGATCACCAGCGGCACGGCCTATGTCATGAGCCATGGCATGGAGCATTGGCATCCGAATCCGGATTTCTTTTTCCAGCCCGGTGCGGGACCGGTGCTCGATGTCGGTCCCTACTATGTCACCAACCTTATCCAGCTGATCGGCCCAGTGAAGCGGGTGGCAGCACTTTCGGCGACGCCGCAGGCGGAACGCACCATCACCTCAAAGCCGCGTTACGGCGAAAAGGTCAAGGTCGAGACGCCGACCACCATCCATGCGCTGCTGGAGTTCGAGAACGGCGCGGTCGTGACGCTGAACGCCAGCTGGGACGTGTGGCAGCACGGCCATGCGCCGATGGAGCTCTATGGCGAGCAGGGCACGCTGCATGTGCCCGATCCCAACTTCTTCGGCGGCCAGATCGCCTATACGAAGCAGGGCAAGCCGGTGAAGAAGGCGCCCCGGTGGGAACATCCGCTCGGCGTGCCGAACCAGAAGCACAGCCAGGGCATGATGGCGAACTATCGCACCGCCGGCCTCGCCGACATGGCGCTGGCCATCATCGAGGGCCGCCCGCACCGCTGCTCGCTGGAACTGGCGCTGCATGCCGTGGATGTCATGACGTCGATCCTCAAGGCCGGTGAGAGCGGAAAGTTCGTGACGTTGCAGACCACCTGCGAGCGGCCGGCCGCGCTGGGCGTCAGGGAAGCGAAGGCGCTGCTGGCGAAGAAATAGCACGTATAGGCTGGCCGGTAGCAGCAAGATCGGGGAATATCGCAAGCGTTTCCTTCGACTGCCGTCCATGTTCCGTCGCAACCGGCATCGGCAGAGGCACCGTTGGCGACTGAACCACGCGAGGTCTTTCCATGTCCTACACGCCTGCCGAAAACCGCTACGCTTCGATGACCTACAACCGCTGCGGCCGGTCCGGCCTGAAGCTGCCGGCGATCTCGCTCGGGCTGTGGCACAATTTCGGCGACGACACGCCGCACCGCACCAAGCAGGCGATCGTGCACAAGGCCTTCGATCTGGGCATAACCCATTTCGACCTCGCCAATAATTACGGTCCGCCCCCGGGCTCGGCCGAGGACGCCTT
>JAEUMA010000305.1 GCA_016793565.1 Rhizobiaceae bacterium | reverse complement strand
GCACCGCTGCGAGCCAGCCGCGCAGTGTGGCCGGATCTCGGCTGGCCTCCGCCAGCGACGCGCGCGGAACCGCGCCCTGCAAATCGTTCTTCTTCCAGCGCGTCACCTCGGCTCCGGTCCATCCGAGCGCATGCGCGCCGTTCCGGTCGTAAGCGTTGCGACGCAGCCAGGCCGACGGGAAGCGAACCGCCTTGCTTTCCGGCGCGAACCGCACCGAAAGGTCACCCTCGCTGAGGGCGGCGTCCTCGATGACGGTGTCCTCGGGAATGTCGAGGATCGTGATCAGGCGCTGGCCGTTGCCCTTGCTGCGCGTCGCCTCGTCCAGCGCATTGTCGCGCAGCCACATCGCGTGAAAGCGCGCCGACTGCCCGTCCGACCATCTGAGTTCGAGGGATTTGCCGCCTTTGGCGAGCGCAAGTTCCGTCAGCATGGGGTGCCTTCCATCAGGTGCCTGCTTGCATGTTGGCGGAGGGAGGCCCATAAATCAAATAAGCCTTTTTGCCGTATTGGCCACATTTTTCTTATGCCTCGATCCCAAGACGATGCCATGCCCCCGCTCGACTGGCTGCGCAGCTTCGAGGCTGCCGCCCGCCTTTCGAGTTTCACTCGTGCCGCGTCGGAACTGGGCCTTACCCAGGCGGCGGTCAGCCAGCATATCGGCTCGCTAGAGGGCCGCCTGCGCTGCAAGCTTTTTACCCGCCTGCCGCGCGGCGTCCAGCTCACGCCGCAAGGGGCCGCGTACCTACCGCATATCCAGGCGGCCTTCGGCATCATCGGCAGCACCACGGCCGAGCTCTTCACACCGAGCGTCCGCCAGCGCGTCACCATACGCTCGCCGATCTCGTTCGCGGTGCTGATGCTGGCGCCCGCGATTCCGGAAATGTCCGCCGCGCTGCCGCACGTCCAGCTCGATGTGGTGACCATCCACGTCCCTGCGGACTATGAGCAGCAGGACAACGACCTCGACATCCGCTTCGGAGGAGGTGCCTTCGCCGGCCGCCTCGCCCGGCGGCTGACGCTGGAGCGCCTCGTCCCGGTCGCCGCTCCCCGACTCGCGAGCCGGGAAAACTGGACCTCGTTGCCGTTGCTGACGGTGGCGGGAGCCCGCGAGATGTGGGCCGAGTGGTTCGCCGCCGCCGGCATGCCCTCGCCGCTCGGCGCGACGCGCCATCGCTTCGACAGCTTCGTTGCCGCGCAGGAGGCGTCCTGCCACGGCGCCGGCGCGTTGCTCGGGTCGCGCCCCCTGGTCGACGCCGCCTTGCGCGACGGGCGCCTTGCGCGCCTGTCCTCATTCGAATTGCGCAGCGATTCCGGCCACTATCTCACGCGGCCATCCGGCCGCAGGCTCTCGGCTGTCCAGGAGCAGAGCTGGACCTGGCTCACGGGCGGTTTGGCCATCGACCCTTGATAGCTGCGCCCAGGCCGTTTGCCGCGTTAAGCCTTTCCTCACCATCGGCCCAAACCCCGGCTTAACCCAACCGTCCTAGGGTCGCCTGCGGGGCGACGGGGAATTGGGCCATATGTACGCGGATAGGGGCATGTCTATGGGGGAGACGACGTCCCAGGAACGGCGCGATGCCGCGCAGCCGGACGCTCGCGTTCTCGGCCACGTCGTGCAGTGCGATGGCGCGCGCGCAACCATCAGTGCACTGGCCGACGGCGACGGCGGCGAATTCGGCTCGGTCTGGACGGTCGGGCGCATGATCTCGATCAGCGTAGGCCAGACGCGGACGGTCGGTCTGGTCTACAACATCGTCAAGACGGACGGCATCTGGAACCATCACGGCTCCAACCCCATCGAGGTGATGGTCGAGCTGATCGGCGAGGTGCGCGACCTGCCGCCGGAAGGCCGCCCCACCTTCGACCGCGGCATTACCGCCTATCCTTTCATCGGCGCCACCGCGCATCGCATCCGCCAGCGCGACCTTCAGGCCGTCTACGATCTCTCCGGCCGCGAGACCGTCACCATCGGGCGTCTGTCGCAGGACGAGCAGATCGAGGCGGGCATCGCCATCGACGATACTCTCAACCGCCACTTCGCGGTCGTGGGAACGACCGGCGTCGGCAAGTCGACCGCCGTCTCGCTGCTGCTGCGCAAGGCGATCGCCGCGAGGCCGAAGCTGCGGGTCCTGATCCTCGACCCGCACAACGAGTTCGCCGCCGCGCTGCCCGAATACAGCGTGCGCATCGACACCGCCTCGCTCGACCTGCCGTTCTGGATGTTCAGGCTGGAGGAGTTCTGCGAAGTGCTTTTCCGCGGACGCGAGGTGGCGTCCGAAGAAATCGACCTGCTGCGAGAACTCATCCCCGCCGCCAAAAGCTTCTACCGCAGCCCCGGCGCGGGCGGGCAGATTCGGCGCGGGCTCGACTCGCTGACGGCCGACACGCCCGTTCCCTACCGTATCGCCGATCTGCTTCGGCTGATCGACGAGCGCATGGGCCTGCTGGAAAGCAAAAGCGACCGCCCGGTCTATCGGACATTGAAGATCCGGCTGGAGTCGGCCCTCAACGATCCACGCTACCGCTTCATGTTCAACTCGCGCCTCATCGAGGACACGATCCACGAGACGATCGGCGCGATCTTCCGCGTGCCGCATGGCGGCAGGCCGATAACCTGCTTCGAGATGGCGGGGCTTCCTTCCGAGGTCGTCAACTCGGTGTGCTCGGTGCTGACGCGCTTGGCGTTCGATCTCGCACTGTGGAGCGAGGGCCGACTGCAGCTGCTGGTGCTGTGCGAGGAAGCGCACCGCTACATGCCGGCCGACCTCAGACTAGGCTTCGCGCCGACGCGCCATGCGCTGTCGCGCATCGCCAAGGAGGGCCGCAAATACGGCTGCTACCTCGGCGTAGTCACCCAGCGCCCGGGCGAGCTCGATCCCACGGTCCTGTCGCAATGTTCCACCGTCTTCGCCATGCGGCTGGCCAACGAGCAGGATCAGGCCATCATCCGCTCGGCGATCGCCGACTCCTCGGCGTCGACCCTGTCCTTCCTGTCCTCCATGGGTCAGCGCGAATGCATAGCCTTCGGCGAAGGTGTCGCTGCGACCATGCGCATGAAGTTCGAGCGGTTGCCCGACAGCCTGTTGCCGGGTGCGGGAAGGCGCCACGCCTACGATGCGAAAGCCGTCGACGACGGCAAGGATGTCGATCTGGTCCGCATCGTCGAGCATCTGCGCAATGTGCCGAAGCCGCAGCCCTCCTTCGGCATGGCGGAGACCGTCACCAATCTCCAGCCGGGCGACGTCGGCTACCGCAGATCGGGCCTGGAAAGCGAAACGCTGCGCCGCCCGGATGATCCGAGTGCCGCGCCTCAATCCGATTTTCGGCGTTTTTCCGGAAGCTACGGCCAGCAGAAGGAACCCGAGCGCCCTCCGCAACAGCGCGCCGCGCCAGTGTTCCGTCCGCTGCGTGACTGATACCGCCGCGCTCGCAAGCGCCGGTCGCGCGCGGGCACGCTGAGCAGACTCAGGCCGAGACCTGGTTCCGGCCCGCCCGCTTGGCGTGATAGAGCTGCTTGTCGGCGCGCCGGTAAAACTCCTCGGCGCTTTCGCGTCCGTCCCATACGGCGAGACCGACGCTGGTCGTGATCTTCAGGCGAACATTACCCGACAGAATCGGCATGGAAGCGATCGCCTTGCGGATGCGCTCGGCGAACTTCATGAGCTGGTCGTGATCCATGTTGGGCACCAGCACGGCGAACTCCTCGCCACCGAGGCGGGCGGAGACGTCATGGTAGCGGGTCATGTCCTTCAGACAGCCGGCGACGACGCGCAGCACCTCGTCGCCGACATCGTGCCCGTGCGTGTCGTTGACCTGCTTGAAGTGGTCTAGGTCGAGCACCATCAGGCCGACCGGCTTGGAGATCTTGGCGAACTCCGCCAGATACTGCTTCAACGCGTCGTCGAAGTAGCGGCGGTTGTGCATGCCGGTCAGCCCGTCGGTCAGCGCCGCCTGCTCCAGCGTTTCGGACCGGGCGCTGAGCGAAGCCGTCATCTCGCGCAGCTTGCCCTCTTCCCGCGCCTGCGTCCTGATCAGCGGGTAGATGAAGAAAGCACCGAAGAAGAGCGCCGTCGCCAGCAGGACGCCCGTGGCGAACAGCAGCCGGGCGATGGTTGCGATGCTGGAAGCGGCGATCTGCGGGTTGGTGACCGCATGCAACTTGAGATAGGCGTAGAAGATCACCCCGGCGGCAGCCAGGATGACGGCGATGAACACAAAGAATGCCGACTCCGCCTTGTGAAAGCGCATTCCAACCCGCCCGGTTGGGCCGACTATGGCATCGTCGGCCTTACGCATGGTTAATCCCCTGACTTCCGAGCGTCTGCAAGCAGCAAATCACCCGGCCATCTCATCCAACAGAGCCGTCAGGTTCGATCCTTGCAATCTCCGCCATTCGGCGCCGCACTGATGGCGAAACCACGTTGCCTGCCGCTTGGAATACTGCCGCGTGGCGGCTTTCGCGCGCTCGACCGCCTCCGCGACAGGCAGCGCGCCTGCAATCGCGGATTGCAGCTCGCGCACGCCGATCGCCTTGGCCGCCGGCAGTTGGGGGTCGGGCGCGATGCGCGCCATGATGCGCGCCTCGTCCATCGCGCCCTGCTCGACCATGCGGTCGAAGCGCTCGTCGATGCGCCGCACCAGGAGTTGGCGCGGCGGTTCGAGCACGAAATGCCGGGCGCTGTCGGCATCGACCACCGCT
>JAEUMA010000288.1 GCA_016793565.1 Rhizobiaceae bacterium | reverse complement strand
GAGCGCCTCGGCGATGTACTTCGACCAGGCCAGCGGGTCGCGCACCTGCGCTCCGCGCAATGTGTAGATATTGTGCAGTGTCGCGGTGATGTTCTCCGCCATCCACAGCGCCTTGAGGCTGGGGATGTAGGTGTTCATCTCCCGTGGCGCCTCGGTGTTCGGCGTGTTTTGGAACACCATCTGCAGGCCGTCGACTTCGAAGGTCTCGATCGGCTCGCTAACCAGTCGCGTTGGGGCAATCAGTCCGGTCCCGCCCGACGAGACCCGCACTCCGAGCCCCTGGCTTACGAAGCCGTGCGGGGCCGCGGGCAATAGCAGACCATACTGGTAGAACAGCCGCCGATTCATGGCGTTGCCGGCGTAGACGTTCTCCGAGACGGTGAAGTCCATGAAATCGATCGGCGCGATGACCTCGACCTTGCCCGAGTGGACATCCGCTTCGTCGAGGATGCCGCGGACACCGCCCCAGTGGTCGCCATGGGTATGGGAATAGATCACGGCCGAAACCGGCAGGCCTTCGCCCTTGTGCGACTGGAACAGCTTCCAGGCCGCGCGGGCCGTTTCCGTTGAAACCAGGGGGTCGAAGACGATCCAGCCGGTCTTGCCGCGGATGAAGGTGATGTTCGACAGGTCGAAGCCGCGCACCTGGTAGATGCCAGGGACGACCTCGTAGAGGCCGTAATTGTTGTTCAGCTTGGCGATGCGATGGAGCGATGGATGGATGGAGTCGAACTCGGCCTGCTGGTCGACGAAGAGGAAGCTTTCCATGTCCCAGGCGGGGTGACCGGCATCGGACGGGATGACCATCTCCGTCATCGGAGCAATGAGTCCCTTCTTCTGTTCGTCGAAGTCGCGCGTGTCATGGAATGGCAGCGCCTCCTTGGCCTTCTTCAACGCCTCGATCGTGAAGCTCGAAGGCGCCTTGCCCTTCGGGTGAAAATGGCCGGCCAACGGTGCCTGCTTGGCGTGGGCGGTTCCGCCCTCAAGCACGAGGTCGCCCGCGACGGCAAACGCTACTCCGATGGCAGGAGCTGCAGCTAAAAATTCGCGACGTGTCGTCATGGCCTGCGTCCTTCTTTCTTGCTTGTCCGACAGACTTACGCCGCAGTATTGCCGCGGTGGAGTTGCGGCAGTTTGCAGAGACGGCCGGCCAGCCAGCAAAAACCCTATACATCCGGCCATTGCGACGCCAGATGTGGTTCGAGTGGTGCGGGCTTTTTAGAGGACGATTGGCGACGGAATTGGTCGAAAAGCACCAATTTGAAGGGGTTTTTTATGCCTGGCGTGTTGGGTAAGATTGGCTGGCTTGCAAGCCAGCCTGCGGATTTCAGGGCCCGGATCAAGGCCTCGGGAACCTGGCGTTCGTATGCGCCGCAACAGGTGCTCTATGAGGTCGGCGAGGAGCCGAGCGCGCTATTCGGACTCGGAGAAGGTGCGCTCGACCTGTGCGTGCCCATTCAGAACGGTGAACTGATCACGGTTCATCGTGCGGAGCCGGGCTTCTGGATAGGAGACTCAGCTTTGTTTGCGAAGGCGCCCCGCTTCGTGTCCCTCATTGCCGCCGCCCCGAGCCGCGTTTTCTGCGTGCCGGCTGGCGCTCTCAGGGAGATGGTGCGTGAGGAGCCCAAATACTGGAGCAGCTTTTACGAACTGAGCCACATGAACGTATCACGAGCCATCCTCGAATATGTCCAACTCTTCACCATGCCGCCGCGCGAAAGACTGCGCAGACTGCTGATCAGGCTGGGTGGCGCCGAAGGCACGGCCGTGGTGACCCAGAGCGAGTTGGCCTCGCTTCTCGGCATCAACCGGAGTTCGGTCCGGCGTGCACTGGAAGAACTTGCGGAGGCCGGCGCCATCAGGACCGGCTACCGCAGTATTCACGTGATCGATCGCACAGCCGGCGCCGTAACGCGGAACGACTGACGCCGATGCCGGTGCGCAAGCCTGGCCTACTGCGCCGGCATCTGCGGCGGCGCAAAGACGATGAACGGCGTTACAGGCTTCCCCCCGGGCTCGACATAGGCCGGCGCCGGTTCGCCCGGTTCGCCGAGCGACTTCACATATCGGTAGAATGAGCGCAGTTCGGCCTCGGAGAAGGCGTGGACGTTGAACCACGGCATCGGCGGCCGTGCCTGGAAGCTGTGGCCGAAAGACACGAAAGCATCCTCGTCCATCTTGGTCACGGTGATGCGCAGGTTGGATGGGTAGGTGGTTCCCCAGGGACCCTGGAAGCCGACGCCGTCGCCCTTGAGCGCGTTTGCCGGATCGATCTTGCCGCCGCTCTGTGCGTAGCCGCTGGTGTGGCAGTCATGACAGCCGCCCATGACCGCGATGCGGGCGCCGGCTTCTATCGAAACGGCCTCATCAGCCGCCAGCGCGGCTGTGGCCGAACTCATTGTCAGAATGGCTAGGGCGATGCCTGAGCGAACCATGAAACTCCTCCAATTCGCGTGGGTGGCCCATCCTTAGCAGCTTGCGTTCCCTTGCGGTACTTAGTTCCGCGCGGATGCCTGCCACAGCCTGCGATCGCTCGTGCGGCATAGTTAAGCAATTGATTCAAACTTTATTGGCAATTCGCCCGGCATAGATGGGTTTGTGTTCGATCCGGCGGCACCCGCCTTCGGTCCCTTCTGTTCTGCGTACGGGTCAGCATGCGTTCGTCAAGCATCACATTTTCGCTCATCGCCTGCCTCGGTCTCGCCGGCTGCACGTCCAGCTCAGGCATCGATACCGCAGGCGCGCTGTCGCTCGAAACCACCAGCTCCATCCAGCCACGTCCAGAGGCGCCGGTCGAAACGACGGCCAAGGCGGCCACGCCGGCATTGAAGGAAGAGATCACGCGCGTTGTCGCGGTGACGGACGGCCAGCTGATCGTCGAGCAGAAGACCGAGGCGATTGCGCTGGTCGCGCCGCCGAAGGCGCTGGCGATGCCGTCGCCGTCGTCGGTCGGACCGGTACAGCGCCACCGTTTCCGCGACGCCAAACCGATCAACTTCGGCAAGGCCTCGCCCCGCCAGATGGCCGTGCACGGGGTTGACGTCTCGCGCTGGCAGGGCGAGATCGACTGGGTGAAGCTGCGCAGCCAGGGTGCCAACTTCGCCTATATCAAGGCGACGGACGGCGGCGACCATCTCGACCCAATGTTCCGGAAGAATTGGCGCGCCGCGCACGCCGCCGGGCTGAAGCGCGGTGCCTATCATTTCTTCTACTGGTGCCGTTCCGGCAGCGAGCAGGCGGACTGGTTCATTCGCAACGTCCCGCGCGAGACGGGCGCGCTACCGCCAGTCATCGATGTCGAGTGGAATTCCGAATCCGCCTGCAAGCG
>JAEUMA010000224.1 GCA_016793565.1 Rhizobiaceae bacterium | reverse complement strand
GCTTCCTGAGCGAAAGCGGCGACTGCGCCCATGGCACCCAGCGCAAGCGTGCCCAAAAGGGCGGTTCGCGCCAGCGGCGCAAGTCGAAATGGCATGTTCATTGAAGTCTCCATAAACAACAAAGGCCGCTTCAGAGTGCGTCGGTGTCGGTTTCGCCGGTGCGGATGCGCACCGCCTGGTCGATCGTGTAGACGAAGATCTTGCCGTCCCCGATCTGGCCGGTCTTGGCCGATGACGAAATGGCTTCAACGGCGCGGTCGACCAGATCGCCGGCGACCGCCACCTCGATCTTGATCTTCGGCAGGAAGCTCACGGCGTATTCGGCACCGCGATAGATTTCAGTATGTCCCTTCTGACGCCCGTAGCCTTTGACTTCGGTGACGGTCAGGCCCTGAATCCCGACGGCGGTGAGCGCTTCGCGCACCTCGTCGAGCTTGAAAGGCTTGATGATTGCCATCACGATTTTCATGTGGATTTACCCTCTCAACTTGCGGGTTTCCGCGTTCTTCGAAACGTCCCGCCCGCCCAGGCGCACGGTTCGTGACCACGGCCATTCAAACGCCGTGCCAACTCGCGCTGGAGCCCGTTAATCTCTTGTAAAGGCTGAGTTTTGTGCAGCGCAGCAGGAGTGAGCCGACTTAGGTCGCGCGCCTGTATGCACAAAAAATAGGCAAAAAGGCAATTTTGCCTATGCGGTGGCCGAACTTCGCAGTCGGATGAGGCCTTCCTGTGCCACCGAAGCGACCAGCGTGCCGTCTCTCGCGTAGAGCGCACCGCGCGAAAAGCCCCTGGCGCCCGAGCTGGACGGGCTGTCCTGGGTATAGAGCAGCCAGTCGTTCAGGCCATGGCGGCGATGGAACCACATGGCGTGGTCGAGGCTCGCGGCCTGGATGTCGGCGTCGGCGATGACGCGGCCGTGCGGAAAGGTCGACGTATCGAGCAGCGTCATATCGGAGAGGTAGGCCAAGATGGCGGACTGGAGGGCGCGGTCGTCCGGCACCGCTCCGGTGGTACGGACCCAATTATTCTGTCGCGGCGGCAGCTTTTCGCGCGTTTCATAATGCGCCAGGTCCACAGGACGGATTTCGAGCGGCCGCTCGCGCGCCCAATAGCGGCGGATAGGCTCAGGCACGTTCGGCGCCAATTCCAGCAGTTCGCGCTGGTTCGGGAGGTTGTCGGGACCGGGACCGTCGCTCGGCATCGGCATCTGATGTTCGAGGCCGACCTCATCGACCTGGAACGAAGCCTCCAGCGAGAAGATGGCCTCGCCGTGCTGGATGGCGCGCACGCGGCGGGTGGTGAAGCTCGAACCGTCCCGGATGCGGTCGACCTCGTAGACGACGGGAACCTTGCTGTCGCCCGGGAGCATGAAATAGCCGTGAAGGGAGTGCACGAAGCGATCCGGGCCGACCGTACGCTGGGCGGCGACCAGTGCCTGGGCGATGGTTTGCCCACCGAAGACCCGTTGCCAGCTCGTCTTGGGGCTGCGACCACGGTACAGGTTGTGCTCCAGCTGCTCGAGGTCGAGAATAGCGAGAAGCTCCTGCATCGCCGCCGACATGCCAGACTCCTTTTCCGGTATGCGGCGGTTGCAACAGGAAGCGCCGATTAAAGTCAAGCTGCCACAAGGAGTGCGCCATGACGGGTTCCCCAGAGCAATCGGCGACCGCGCTGGACGTGCTAGTGGCGGGCGCAGGCTATGTCGGACTGGCGACGGCGGTGTCGCTGAAGCAGGCGCGGCCGGGCCTTTCAGTGGCTGTCGTGGACGCCGCGCCGGAAGGAGTCTGGCGCAAGGACGGACGCGCCTCGGCGATCGCGGCCGCCGCCTGCCGCATGCTCGGCCGGCTCGGCTGCTGGGAGGAGATCGTGCCCTCAGCGCAGCCTATCACGGAAATGATCGTGACCGACTCGCACACTGGCGATCCGGTGCGGCCGGTGTTCCTGACCTTCGGCGGCGAGGTCGCGCCGGGAGAGCCCTTCGCGCATATGGTGGAAAACCGGGTTCTATGCGGCGCGCTTCGTCGCGTGGCCGCGGAAGCCGGCATCTCGATCATCGACGGCGTGTCGGTGTCGGGCTTCGAGAACAAGGGCGGGACGACCGTGGTGCATCTCGGCGACGGAATGACGTTCTCCACCCGCCTGCTGGTCGCGGCGGACGGGGTGCGCTCGCGCCTGCGCGATCTCGCCGGCATCAAGACCGTGCACTGGGATTACGGCCAGTCCGGCATCGTCTGCACGGTGGCGCACGAACGGCCGCATAGCGGGCGGGCGGAAGAACATTTCCTGCCGTCGGGTCCGTTCGCGATCCTGCCGTTGAAAGGGGACCGTTCATCGATCGTCTGGACGGAGCGGACGGACGCGGCCGCACGCCTCGTCGCCAGCGACCCCTTCGTGTTCGAGGCCGAACTCGAGCAGCGCTTCGGCTTCAAGCTCGGGGAACTGCATGTCGAGGACAAGCCGCGCGCCTGGCCGCTCGGACTTACCTTGGCCCGCGATTTCGTGGCGCCGCGCTTCGCACTCTGCGGAGATGCCGCGCACGGCATCCACCCCATCGCCGGCCAGGGCCTCAACCTCGGCTTCCGGGACGCGGCCGCGCTGGCGGAAGTGGTCGTGGAGGCCGACCGACTGGGCCAGGACATCGGCGCGCTCGACGTGTTGGAGACCTATCAGCGGTGGCGGCGCTTCGACACGCTG
>JAEUMA010000096.1 GCA_016793565.1 Rhizobiaceae bacterium | reverse complement strand
GCCCAGTCGCCCATTGTCGGAACGCCGTCGGGGATTGCGTTGCGGGCCTTGCCGTCCATGAACTCGCGGAAGGTCATGTGCGTCATGTCGTGGTAGCTGCCGTCGCGGATGACGAAATACATCGGCACGTCGAGCGCCCAGTCGACATAGTCGGCGAAACCAAAGTCGGGCGAGAAGCAGAATTCGAGCAGGCCGGAGCGCTGGTTGTCGGTGTCGCGCCAGATCTCGCCGCGCCAGGATTGGAGGCCATTGGGCCGGCTGTCGGTAAAGGGCGAGTTGGCGAACAGCGCCGTCGCCAGCGGCTGCAGCTTGAGCGAAACCTGCATCTTGCGGCGCATGTCGCGCTCGCTCTCGAAGTCCAGATTCACCTGGATGGTGCAGGTACGGTACATCATGTCGAGCCCGTGCCTGCCGACCTTGGGCATGTAGCGCGTCATGATCTCGTAACGTGACTTCGGCATGCGCGGTGTATCGGCGAGCGACCATTTCGGGCTGCCGCCGAGCCCCAGGAAGCGGATGCCTAGGGGTTCTGCGATCTCGCGCAGCTGCGCCAGATGCGCATTGCCCTCGCGGCATGTCTGGTGGATCGTTTCGAGCGGAGCGCCCGAGAGTTCGAACTGTCCGCCCGGCTCCAGCGAAATCGCGCCCTGGCCGGTCGGCTCGACCAGGCCGATGATGCGGCCGGCGTCGATGATCGGATCCCAGCCGAGCGTGCACTGCATGCCTTCCAGCAGGGTGCGAATGCCGCGCTCGCCGCCGTAGGGCACGGGCGCGTTGCCGTCGACGTAGAAGGGGAACTTCTCGTGCTCGGTGCCGATGCGCCACTTCTCACGCGGCTTGCAGCCGGCCGCCAGATAGGCGGTAAGCTCCGCCGTGCCTTCAATGGGGCGGAAATCCGTCGTGTCGCGCGCCATCCTGTCCGCCCCTTTTCGTTGCGAGGCGTTCATGGACGAGCGAAGCCGGGGCGATCAAGCGAAAAATCCTGACGGATCTGTCAGTAGTCTTTGATCAGCGCCAGTCGCCGATCGTCGCCTGGATGAGAGCCAGCGCCGCCACGGCTGCCGTGTCTGCCCGCAGGATGCGGGGTCCGAGCGGTATCGCAGTAACGAAGGGCAGGGCCCTGAGCTGCCGGCGTTCCTCGTTGGAGAACCCGCCTTCGGGCCCCACGAGCAACGCCAGGTGCTGCTCGGCGATCGCCCGCAGCGCGGGCACGGGATTGTTCGTGGATGCGTCCTCGTCGCAGAAGACCAGGCGCCGGGAGGCGTCCCATTCCGCCAGCAGATGGTCGAGCTTCACCGATTCCCGCACGGTAGGCACTGCGAGAATGCCGCATTGTTCCGCGGCCTCCACCACATTGGCGCGCAGCCGCTCGATGCCGGGCCTGGCGACCTGCGTATGCTGGGTGGCGACCGGCTGCAGCACGCCGGCGCCCATCTCCACCGCCTTCTGGACCAGATAGTCGAGGCGCCCTTGTTTCAGCGGCGCGAAGCAGTAGATGAGATCGGGCATGGGCGGCTGTTGCCGCGTCGGTTCGGCAACCGTGAGCTGCGCGCCCTTCTTGGAACGCGCCGAGATGCGCGCCAGCCATTCGCCGTGCCGGCCGTTGAACACCAGCAGCTCCGCCCCCTCCGCAAGCCTGAGCACATTGGTTAGGTAGTGCGCCTGTTCGGGCGAGGCGGAAAGCACCGTCCCGGCCGACAGATCGGCCTCAACGAACAGCCGCTGCATCTTGTAATTCGCGCGCATAAGGCGACCCTTGGGGCGCTGCCCGGCCAAGGTCAAGGGGCGTAGACAACCGCGCTGCACGCTATGCGAGAATCTTCCGCTCGGGTACTTGCGGAAGGATTGTGCCTCAACTACGGTGTTCCTTGTTTGTTCTTGGGGTCGGGTCTTGCGCACGCTTCTCGTCGTCCTGCTCGGTCTCCTGCTGCTCGGCTGCGTGAGCGCGCCGGACGAGCCTGAACTGATGTTCGCGGCGAAGTCGGGCAGCGAAAGAGCGGTGGCGGGGGCGACCAAACTGGTGCCCGATCCTCATGCCGGATGGACGCGGGTGCTTGGCCCGCTCGTTCTCGCCGACGATCGCTTCTACGGGCGCCAGTTTGTCATCCAGAGCTGGACCGATCCGGTAAGAAGGCAGAGGGACAACGTCTTCGAGATCCAGATCAGTTCGGGTTTTCCGAAGCGTGTCTTCCTGAAGCAGGCCTATGCGGAAGGTAAGGAACTAAAGACAATCGTCATCGACCGCGAACGGCTGGACTGCGGTTACGACTGCGCCATCAAGGAGACCGTGGGGATCAGGCTGACCGAAGCCGAGATGGCCGACTTCGCTACGCGCGACGTCGCGATCGAAGTCATCGGTCGGCGCGAGACGATCGTCGTCACCATCCCGGCGAGCTATTTCGCCGGCGTGCTCTCGGTGCATCGCCAGTTTCGGGCGCGGCTTGCGGAAATGGTTACTCGGGCCCGTCGATGCTCGGGTGCCACACCGGCCTGTAGCCGGCCAGCAGCGCTGCGACCGTCGATGCAGGCGTGATCAACCGGGCTGCGCCGAACGTGGCAGGTCGGGTCACGGCACAGGTCCAGCCCGAAAAATTCCAGGCGCGGAACTGGCCCAGCCGTTTGGCGAACGAGTGCCCGCCGTGTTGCAGCATGGCACCGTCGGGGAGAGCCTCGAGCGTCGCGGCGTCGACGGGCGCCATGGCGGCCGGCGATGGATTTTTTCGGGACGCCAGGCGCTCGGCATGCAGGCGCCTGTCGATCGACGGCGCCGAAGGCATGGCGATGCCGAGGCCCTTGGCGAGACAATCGGCGAACTCCTTCGCCTTATCGCGCCGGCAGAAATAGCAGGGGCGATGCCCGGCGGCGAGCGCGGTCACCTCGTCGAGGAAGAACAGGTTGGTCCAGCCAGCGCCGCCGCCGGGCGCGTTGCTGCCCATGACGTCGCGCTTGCGGTCTTCAAATCCGCAGTCGCAGATGATCCAGGCTTTGGTGGTCCAGCGGCGGCCGAGCAACCGGCGTGTCGCCGGATCGTGGATGAC
>JAEUMA010000081.1 GCA_016793565.1 Rhizobiaceae bacterium | reverse complement strand
GACGCGGCGCGGCCACGACGGGAACGGCCGGCGCAGGCGGAGCGTCGACATGGGTGCTCTCTTCCGCCTCTTCCGTCGCTGCAGCGGCGACAACCGGCTCCGGCATGGCAACCTGCTCCACCGGTTCGAGGGTGCGGCCGTCGGCGGGGCGCATGGCGCGGCCGGAAAACAGTTCGGACAGCAGGGTGACGATCGCCATCATCAGCAGCGAACCCACGAAGGCTGCGCCAACAATGGGCAGGATCTTCGGGAAATAGGGTTCGGTCGGCACCACCGCGCGCGAAAAGATGCGGGCATCGACCGGAAGATAGTTGCGGTCGCTGCGCGAGGTCGCCTCGCGGTAGCGGGTCAGATAGGACTCCAGCAATTCGCGCTGGGCGTTGGCTTCGCGCTCGAGCGCGCGCAGTTCCACCTCGTCCTCGCCGGCACGCGCCGATTCCACCTTCAGCCGGTTGAGGTCCGCGACGATCTGGTCCTCGCGGAGCTTGGCGGTGGCTGCTTCCGTCTCAAGCCCCTGCAGCACCTGGCCGGCCGATGCGCGGATTTGAGTATCGAGGTCGGCGAGCTGCGACTTCAGCGAGCGGATGCGCGGATGGTTTTCGAGAAGGGTCGTCGAAAGGTCGGCGATGTCGGCCTTCAACTGCACCTGCCGTTCGCGCAGGCGCTGGATCAGGCCGGAAGACAGCACTTCGGGGAAGGCGTCCAGTGACGCGCCGTTCTTCAGCGCGTCACGCACGCTCTGGGCCGTAGCTTCCGCACCGGCACGCGCCGCACGCACACGAGAAAGCTCGGTCGACAGTTCCGAAAGCTGCTGCGTGGCCAGCACGGAATTGTTCTGCCCCACCAGGAGGTCCGACTTGCCGCGGAACTCGGCCACCCGCGCCTCGGCCTCCCGCACGCGCTTGGTGAGATCCTCGATCTCGGGCTTCAGCCAGTCCGTCGCCTCGACGTTCGACTGCTGCTTGGCTTCGCGGCTGGTGGCAAGATAGGCCTCGGCCAGTGCGTTCGGCACTTCCGCAGCCAGCTTGGGATCCTCCGAGGAGAACCCGATCACGATGACGCGCGAGTTCTCGACACGGTAGACGTTGAGCCGCTCCCGGAAGGCCTTGAGCACACGCTCCTCGGCGGGAATTTCAAAAGGATCGCTGCGCAAGCCGGTCCGCACCAGAATCCGGTCGAGCAGCGACATGTCGGCGGCTTCGTCGAACTCTGGAAGCTTGGCCAGATTCAAGGACTTGGCGACCTGTTTGATAAGGTCGGTCGAGGCGATCAGCTCGACCTGGCTGGCGACGCCCTCCTGGTCCAGCACCGAAGCGTCGCCGTCGCCGCGCGCATCCGGCCGCGTGAAGATGGACTCCTGCGTCTCTATCAGCAGTCGGGTCTCTGCGCTGTAGCGCGGCTTGGAGACCCAGGCGAGCGCAAACGCCACCGCTGCGATGAGGGCGGCAACCACCACGATGCGCAGCCAGTTGGCGGCCAGACTCGCGAAGAGCCGCCGCAAATCGACGTCCATGTCCTCCGGTGCACGCGCAGATGCCATGATTCGGTACTCCCGACCGTCCGGAACCCATTCGTAAACAGGTATGGTAACTCGTCCGTTAACGTCGGTTAACGAGCCGCCCTGCTCGCGGCGCATGCCATCAAGATAGGCGCGAGCCTCGGCCGGCACCGCCTTTACCGCGCATTAACCCTAACAGGAGGATAACGGAGCTCGAACCTCCCTGCGCCCGTCGGCGATGTCAAAGGTATGCGCCCGGCTATGAAGAGTCCCGTCTTCCTCGTGCACGCCATGATCGCGACCGCGATCGTGTCCGGCTGCTCCTCCTACAGGCCGGCACCGGAAGCCTTCCACGCAAGCCTTGAGGAACCCTATCTGCTTGGCGCCGGCGACCGCGTACGCGTCACGGTATTCGAGCAGGATGGCCTCACCAATACCTACAGCGTAGACCAGTCCGGCTACATCGCGTTTCCGCTGGTCGGGTCGGTACCGGCGCGCGGATACTCGGCCAAGCAACTGGAGGGCGAACTCGCCGGCAGGCTGCGACAGGGCTATCTTCGCGACCCGGATGTCTCGGTCGAGGTGGACCGCTACCGCCCCGTCTTCGTCATGGGCGAAGTCGGCGCCGCCGGGCAATATTCCTATGTGCCGGGCATGACCGTCCAGAAGGCGATCGCCATGGCCGGTGGTTTCTCGCCCCGCGCCAACCAGGCCAACGCGGACGTGACCCGCAACGTCAACGGCAAGGTGATGACCGGTCGCGTCCTGACGTCGGATCCGCTATTGCCCGGCGACACGATTTTCGTCCGCGAACGCCTTTTCTAGCGCGAGGCCCCGCACGCCGTGGCGCCAGAAAGGCTGCGCATCGTCCATTGTTTCCGTTCGCCGGTAGGCGGCATCTTCCGGCACGTCCGCGACCTGACGGAAGCGCAAGTCGCCGCGGGCCATTCGGTCGGCATCATCTGTGACTCGACCACGGGCGGAGATTTCGAGGAGCAGCTGTTCGCCGCCCTGCAGCCGAAGCTGGCGCTGGGCGTCAGGCGGACGCCACTGCAGCGCCACATCGGGCCGGGCGACCTCGCTGCCGCCTGGCGCAGCTATCGCATCATCAACGAATTGCGGCCGGACGTGCTGCACGGGCACGGCGCAAAGGGTGGCGTCTATTCCCGTCTGTTCGGCTCACTTCTGCGGGTTTCTAGGTCTCGCGTGGCCCGCCTTTATTCGCCGCATGGCGGCAGTCTCCATTATGACGAGAATACGCGCACCGGCCGCGTGTTCTTCGGCCTGGAACGGCTGATGGAGCACTTCACCGACCATATTCTGTTCGTGTCGGAATATGAGAGGCAGACCTTCCGGCGCAAGATCGGCGAGCCGAAGCCGCCGAACAGCCTCGTCTACAACGGCCTGCGCCCAAGCGAGTTCGAACCGGTGCATCCAGGCCCCGACGCCGTCGACCTTCTCTACATCGGCATGATGCGCGACCTCAAAGGCCCCGACCTCTTCATCGACGCCATGGCGTTGGCTGAACGCGAGATGGCGATGCCCCTCAAGGCGGTGATGGTCGGCGCGGGCGACGACCTGCCGCGCTATCAGGAACAGGTTCGCCGGCTCGGCCTGCAGGACCGCGTCACTTTCCTGAAGCCGATGCCCGCGCGCGATGCCTTTGGTCTTGCCCGCCTCATCGTCGTGCCCTCGCGTGCGGAGGCCATGCCCTACATCGTGCTGGAAGCGCTCGCCGCCGGGATGCCCATGATCGCCACCGCGGTCGGCGGGATCCCCGAAATATTCGGCGAGGGTTCGCGGGCCCTCGTCGAACCGGAAGCATCCTCGATCGCCGGGCGGATGGTCGAGGCCCTGCGCGATCCCGTAGCCTTCAGGACCGAGATGCCGTCCGAAGCCTATCTCCGGCAGCGCTTCGGCGTCGACGTGATGGCCGCGCGTATCCAGGAAGCCTATCTGGAATCCTTGCCGAATTGACGTGGAAACACGCAATTCCGCAGTCAGCGGCCCAAATACCGCCAGAATTCGGCCCGCGCTCAAGGGTTTGTTAGGCGCGATTTGCTAACGACCGACGACACGGCCTTCGGATCGCGCGCCCATGAACGAGATCGACCCAGCCCGCCGCTTCTCAGCCGAGGCAGTCAGGAAATTCGAACCCGGCGCCGAGCACGCCGCCTCCGCGCCCCAGCTCGGAGAGGTCGCGCGCCAGATCGCCACGCAGTTCCGGCGCGATTCGCTGTCGCCGGTGATGGTCAGCGGCATCTTGCGCCTGGTCGAAGGGGCGCTGCTCACCGTCGTCGGCCTCGCGCTCTACGTCGCCTATGTCGGGCTCCACACCCATCTTGCCTGGCACTATCCGATCATGGTGGTGTGCGCCTCGCTGCTGGCGGTGCTGCTTCTAGAAGTGACCGACTGCTACCAGCTCTCAGCCCTGATGCGCCCGGCCGGCCATGTCGGCCGCATCGTAGTCGTCTGGTCGAGCACGCTGGCGTTGCTGGCGCTGACCGGCTTTCTGCTCAAGATTTCGGAGGAATTTTCCCGTCTCTGGTTCGGCGCCTGGTACGTCGGCGGGCTCGTCAGTTTGCTCACGCTGCGCTTCCTCACAGCGCGGCTGCTGCGGCGCTGGGCGCGCAACGGCCGCATGGAACGGCGGGCTGTGATCGTCGGTGGCGGCAAAGGCGCCGAAACCCTCATCCGCAGCCTGGAGCAGCAGCCCGACAACGACATCCGCATCTGCGGCATTTTCGACGATCGCGACGACAGGCGTTCGCCGCCGATGGTGGCCGGCTATCCGAAGCTCGGCACGATCGGTGAACTGGTGGAGTTCGCGCGCATCGCGCATATCGACATGCTGATCGTCTCGCTGCCGATCACCGCCGAATCGCGCGTGCTCGCCATGCTCAAGAAGCTGTGGGTGCTGCCGGTCGACATTCGCCTTTCCGCGCATGCCAACCAGCTGCATTTCCGCCCGCGCTCCTATTCCTATGTCGGCTCCGTGCCTTTGCTCGATATTTTCGACAAGCCGATCAGCAACTGGGACTCGGTCGCCAAGCGCATCTTCGACATCGTCTTCTCGCTGCTCGGCATCATCATCTTCTCACCGGTGATGATCGCGACGGCGATCGCCATCAAGCTGGACAGCAGGGGGCCGGTCTTCTTCAAGCAGAAGCGCCACGGCTTCAACAACGAGGAAATCGAGGTCTACAAGTTCCGCTCGATGTATGCCGACAAGGCGGACCCGACGGCCCGCAACGCAGTGACCAAGAACGATCCCCGCGTCACCCGCGTTGGGCGCTTCATCCGCAAGACCTCGATCGACGAGCTGCCGCAGTTCTTCAACGCGCTGATCGGCAATCTGTCTCTGGTCGGGCCAAGGCCGCATGCGGTTTCGGCGCAGTCGCACAACAAGCTCTACCACGAGGTCGTCGACGGCTACTTCGCCCGCCACCGCGTCAAGCCCGGCGTGACGGGGTGGGCGCAGATCAACGGCTGGCGCGGCGAGATCGACACCGACGAGAAGATCAAGATGCGGACGGAATACGACCTACACTATATCGAGAACTGGTCGCTCTGGTTCGATCTCAAGATCCTCTTCCTGACGCCGATCCGCCTGCTCAACACGGAAAACGCCTATTGAGCGCGACCGCCGCGAGCCTCGATCGATCAGCGGTAGACGCCAAGCTCGTCGCCCTGGCGAGCGCCGGCGCGGTAGCACTCGGCGTACTGCTGTCGGGTTTCGTGCTCAACGAGCCCGCACCCTACGAACTCTACATGGCCGGGCTGATCGCTGTATGGGCGCTGTTCGGCCTTCGCATCTCGCGTGCGGTGGCGCCGCTTCTCACCCTGCTCGTGACGATGAATGTCGGCGGCCTCGTCGCCATGACGCAGATGAAGGACCTCAGCCAGGCACCGATGTACCTGGCCGTCTCGCTGTTTCTCGCGCTGACGTCCGTGTTCTACGCTGCCGTTCTGGAGGCGCGGCCGGCGCTCTACCGCGTGGTGTTCGCGACATGGACGATCGCCGGAACTCTGACTGCGGTGCTCGGCATCCTCGGCTATTTCGGCGACTTGCCCGGAGCCGACATGTTCACCCGTTACGGTCGCGCCACGGGCGGCTTTCAGGATCCGAACGTGTTCGGGCCTTTCCTCGCTCTGCCTGCGATCTACATGCTGCATCGACTTCTGACGGGCCGGCTTTCCGAACTCCCCGTCGTTTTGCCGCCGCTGCTTGTTCTGACCGGCGGCATCTTTCTCTCCTTCTCGCGCGGCGCCTGGGGACTGTTCTGCGTGGCAGCCCTGTTGCTGGCCATCATCCTGCTGATCCAGCACCAGCGCGGAGCCGTGCGGCTGCGCATCTTGGTCATGGGGCTCGGCGCTCTCGTTCTGCTGGCCGTGGGGTTGCTGGCCGCTCTCCAGATTCCCGCGGTGGCCGACCTGTTCAGCGCCCGCGCGCAGCTTGTGCAGGACTACGACGCCGCGCGGCTCGGCCGTTTCGCCCGCTTCGGCCTTGGCTTCCAGCTCGCCGCCGAACATCCGCTGGGTATCGG
>JAEUMA010000307.1 GCA_016793565.1 Rhizobiaceae bacterium | reverse complement strand
CGCGCTTCGCCTTGCGGCGGAGTTCAATCAACCCATCATGACCCTGCTTTGTCCGCGCGCCGAGGATTGCGCGGTTCATTTCTATACGTCCGAAGACGAGGTGGGCCTGGTTGGCCACGCCGCTCTCGCCGGGGCGTTCGTAGCCCTCGACAGGCTTTATCCGCATCGTGATTCCATCGTCCTGCGCAGCCCGGTTGGCGGCGATCTTCCGGTCTCCCGCGAAGGCACGCAATTCTTCCTCGACCTGCAGGCGATGGAGCCGGTCCCGGCAGAGCGCATCGCACATCTCGACGAGACCTTGCGGGACGTGGCCGTCGAAGAGCGGCTGGAAACGCCGTTCGGCGCCGTCGCAGTGCTGGAAGACGAGGATGCTGTCCGAACCTTGCGGCCAGACCTGTCCAAAGCCCTGGAAGTCGAGGCCTCCACGGTGATCGTGACGGCGCCCGGCAGGGATGTCGATTTCGTGTCGCGCGTCTTCGCGCCCAAATTCGACATGCCGGAGGATCCGGTCTGCGGCACCGCGCATCGGCTGTTAGCGCCGTACTGGGCTGCCAGGCTTGGCCGCAAGAGGCTGTCCGCCCGCCAATTGTGCGATCGCGGTGGTCGCTTCGACTGCCACGTCGCGGGTTCGACCGTCAGGCTGGGCGGGAACGCCGTGTTGCTCTGCGAGGCCGATATCGTGCTGCCGGCGTCAAGCTGATTTCGCCCGCGGAATTTTCCGACATCGACGAATTGGGAGAGGTTCATGAAAGCTAGCGTCGAAACCGTGGTTCCCTGTGACGACATCGCAGGCGAAACCCCGCTCTGGTCGGTCGAGGAAAAGGCGATCTACTGGATCGACGTCGTCCGTCCAAGGATCCACCGTTTCGAGCCGGCCACCGGCAAGATGGAGACGATGGACCTCAACGAAACCATCGGCTCGATCGGACTGAGGGGCCCTCGCAAGCTTGTCGCGGCGATGCGCACGGGCTTCTATCTCGTGGATTTCGACAGTCGCGCGCTCGAGCATCTGTTCGATCCGGAGCCCGGCCTGCCCGACAATACGCTCAATGACGGGCGCGTCGACCGGCGCGGCCGGTTCTGGTCCGGCTCGGGCTGGTACGGCACGGACGACGTCGAAAGCGAAAGCACAAGGCTGCCGACCGAACCCACCGCCGCCCTCTACCGGCTGGGTGCGGACAGGCAGGTTCACCGCATGCTCGATGGGCTTTCCGAGACCAACACCCTTGCCTGGAGCCCAGACAACAAGACCATGTATGTGGGCGACTCCGGTCCAGGCGTCATCTATGCGTTCGACTACGATATTGATAATGGCGCTATTTCCAACCGCCGCGAATTTGCCCGCACGAAACAAGGGGACATGTTCCACGACGGGTCGGCAATCGATTCCGAAGGCTATCTCTGGTCGGCGATCTGGAACGGCTGGCGCATCAGGCGCTACGCCCCCGACGGCAGCATCGACAGGGAAATCGAACTGCCGGTGCAGCGGCCAACCGCCTGCTGTTTCGGCGGTCCGGACCTGTCGACCCTGTTCGTGACGACCGCGACCTGGACGCTGAGCGATGAGGCGATCGGGGCGCAGCCGCTGGCAGGCTCTCTGCTGTGCTTCGAGACCGGAATCCGCGGCATGTCTGAAGCCTGCTACAAAGGGTGAGTCCGGACAGCATCAAAGAGCGGCCGTCGATGGACAGCATGACACAGGCCGGAAGCGACCTGCGGACCGCAGGCGGCCCGCATCACGGACGCAGCCGCCAGACGGCCGGCGAGCACGGCCGACGCGGTGGTTTCATCGGCGCCCTCTCGGCCTTGCTTGTGAGAAGCGAGGCCTTGCGCGGATATCTGCTGCTGTCGCCGGCGCTCGTCTTTCTTCTGTGCCTGCTGGTGTTGCCGTTGGCTGGCATTCTGGTCTTGAGCCTTTTCACCCAGAACTATGTCGCCATCGACACCACGCTCACGTTTGCAAACTACTGGAAGATCCTGAAGCCGGGCGAGGGCACATACTTTCTCGGCGTTCGGTTTCCGTTCGAAACCCCGATCTTCATGATCCTTCTAGCCAAATCGATCCTGATGGCGGTCGCGGCGACCGCCGCCGTGATCGCCATGGCCTATCCGATGGCATATTTTCTCGCCTTCCGGGTCACGCATCACAAGATGCTGTGGCTGATACTGATCACGGTGCCTTTCTGGACCAGCTATCTGCTGCGGATCTTCGCCTGGAAGATCATACTCGGCTACAACGGCGTGCTGAACTCCGGGCTTCTGGCGCTCGGCGTCATCGACCAGCCGCTCGATTTCCTGCTGAACAACCCGACCTCCGTTGTCATCGCGTTGACGCATGCCTGGCTCGCCTTCGCGATTTTGCCGATCTACGTCTCGCTGGAGAAGATCGACCGGTCCCTGATCGAGGCCGCGACGGATCTGGGCGACAACCGGTTGGAACGGTTCCTGCGCGTGACGCTGCCGCTCTCGATGCCGGGGGTGATCTCGGCCGTGCTGCTCGTGTTCATCCCGACGGTCGGAGACTACATCACTCCGGCGCAGATCGGCGGTACGTCCGGCGTCATGATCGGCACGCTGATCCAGTCGCAGTTCGGCAAGGCCAACAATTGGCCGCTCGGCGCCGCGCTGTCCGTTTTCACGATGGTGTCGGTAACGGCCCTGGCATGCCTGTTCGCGTGGCTTGCCGGCGGCCGCCGGCTGCGGGCTTGAGGAAGCAAGATGCGCCGCACCGGCTTCCTCGATTTCTACGCCCTGATCTTTGTGGCCGTGCTTTACGGGCCGGTCGTGCTGCTGCCGATATTCTCGTTCAACGACAACATCTACATCACCCTCCCGCTCAGCGGCTTCACCGTTCGCTGGTATGAGGAGATGCTGTCGAACGAGTCGCTGATGAAGGCGTTGCGCACGAGCATAAAGCTCGGGCTTGTCGTTTCGGTCGTCAGCACCACGATCGGGCTTTGCGCCGCGAAGGCGCTGATACGCAACAGCCTGCCCGGCCGGAGAGCGGCTTTGGGCCTCGTCATGCTGCCGCTGGTGGTCCCCTCGCTCGCCTTGGGCGTTGCGCTTCTGGTCACGCTCAGGCTGGGCTTCGGCGTCGAACTGTCGCTTCTGACGATCGGCGCCGGCCATGTGCTGATATGCCTGCCCTTCGCGACCCTGGTGATCATGGCGCGGATGGAGGGGTTCGACCAGAGCCTCGAAGAGGCATCGCTCGACCTCGGTGAGGGCCGGTTCAGCACGTTCCGGCGGATCACCCTGCCGCTGACCTTGCCCGGCATAGTGGCGAGCCTGCTGCTCTCCTTCACGGTGTCTCTCGATGAGTTCGTGATGGCTTTCCTGCTCGGTGGCGACGACACGACGCTGCCGCTCTTCATCTGGAGCCAACTGCGCTTTCCGGCGAAGCTTCCGACTGTGCTCGCCCTGGGCAGTTGCATCCTGGCCTTTTCTTTCGTGATGGTCGTCGTGGCCAACGTCGTTCGCCGCCACGGATTGCCTTCTCAAACCTCAGCCCGGTGACTGATCCATGGACAATGTCGGCGATGGCTACATCTCAATTCGCGGCGTATCGAAAATGTTCGGCAGTATGCGAGCGGTCGACGACGTTTCGGTCGACATAAGACGCGGCGAGTTCTTCTCGCTGCTCGGTCCGTCGGGTTGCGGCAAGACCACGCTGCTGAGGATGATCGGCGGCTTCGAATTCCCGACCGCCGGCGAAATCGTGCTGGACGGCCAGCAGATGGCTACGGTCCCGCCCAACCGCCGGCCGGTCAACATGGTCTTCCAGAGCTATGCGATTTTCCCGCACCTGACCGTCGCCGAAAACATCGCCTACGGCCTGCGCAAGAAGGGGCTGTCCAAGGCCGAGGTCGCGTCGACCGTCGGCCGGGCTCTCGAGCGCATCAAGCTTGCCGACTATGGCCATCGCACCGCCCAGCAACTGTCGGGCGGCCAGCGCCAGCGTGTTGCGTTGGCCCGGGCGCTGGTCTGCGAGCCGAAGGTTCTTCTGCTCGACGAGCCGCTGGCCGCTCTCGACAAGCGTCTCAGGGAGCAGATGCAGATAGAGCTTCGCGAGCTTCAGCGCTCGGTGGGCATTACCTTCGTTTTGGTCACGCATGATCAGGAAGAGGCGCTTGCTCTGTCCGACCGGATTGCCGTCATGTCACGCGGCAGGGTGCTGCAGATCGATCAGGCCAGCCAGCTCTACGAAACTCCCAATTGCCAGGAGGTGGCGCGCTTCATCGGCACCATGAACTTCTTCGGTGGAACCGTACTGCAGGTCGATGGAAAGTCGGCTTCGATCCATGTGGGCCCCGCCGGGAATCTGCGGGTTGCGATGCGGCAGACCATCGCACGCCAGGGCGACGCGGTGACGATCGCCGTTCGGCCGGAGAGAATCCGGCTGGATTGGACCCCACCCGAGAACGGTGGCAACGTCCTTGAGGGTCATGTCGGTTCGGTCGCATACTT
>JAEUMA010000750.1 GCA_016793565.1 Rhizobiaceae bacterium | reverse complement strand
CTTCGGCGCTGGCGGGCATCACGGTTCCGTCCGCCGGTCTGATGGGCGACCTCCACGCCTCGCCTGAGTATCGCGCCAATCTGGTGGTGGTCATGGCCAAGCGTGCGGTGGCGGCGGCCAACCGCTAACCCTGCTCATCCGGCGTGTCTGGGAAGGCCCGCTTCACGGCGGGCCTTTCCGTTTCGGTCCCATGCGTGAGCGTAGGACGGCTGCCGTTCGCCGTCATTCGACTGTCAGGTCGAATATGGCGATGCCGAGCGGACGCGGGTCGTCGCCCATACCGAGCGATTGTGGGCTGCGAGGCTCCGGTACGGCGATGGTGATGCGGATCGCGTCCGCCGGGCTCGCCGGCCGCGCGAGAACGATCTCGCGGCGCGGGTCTGCCTCCGTCAGCGTGAGGGAACTCGCGGCCTCCTCGGTCCAGGCCGCGCCGCGCGCAGCGCGCGAGGACAGGCTGACGTGCACAGCCTGCTCGGGCCGTTGCGGCGAGACGAATCCGCCAATCGTCAGTCGGATCGATGTCGGCACCGGCGCACCGGTGTTCAGCGGCACGACGATGTGGCTTTCTGGCCCGACGGACCAGGTGCCCCAGTCTTCTATTCCGGAAAAGCCCTTGGCCAGAAGCGTAGCGGCGCTGGCGTCTCCGTGGAAGGAAAAACGCGCGGGCGGGGCGACCCGCTCCTCCTCGGGCTCGAAGAAGGCGTCCTGCGGCTTTCCGGTCCAGTCGTTCAGGCAGACGATGATATCGCGGCGCTGTCGGCACGCGCCGTCGTCCATGCCCAGCGTCGTCAGGGCCGGAATGGCTTGTTTCGCCGAAAGCAGGAAGACCATTCGTCCGGGTTCGGGCCGTGGCGCCATCGTTTCCGGCAGTCCATCGGGACAACCAGGTCCCGGCCGGGCGGATACGAAGCCGTTTTCCATCAGCACGCCGGTCCGGGCGGCCAGAAGCTGGATCTGATGCGGGACGACGGCTGTTGATTCGGGATTGCAGGGGTAGGGCGGATAGACCGAGGCGCTACGCTCGCCTTGCATGACCGCGAGGAATGCCGGGTCCGAGGCATAGTCGCCGATGACGGGCTCGGTCAGGTTGCGGAGCGGCGTCATTTCCACAGTTGCAACGACGGCGGTCACGGCAAGCAAAAGGCTTGCCGTGACCGATGGTAGCCGACGCGCCACGGTTGCAACCGCCAGCGCCAGGATCAAATAGGAGACGATCCAGAAAAAACGGGCCGAACTGCGGAACGTCCCGGCGATCGCCTCGATGGGCCGTGGCAGGGAGAAGGACGCGAGTTTGACGGTACCGAGCCAGATATTGTTGCTGACGGCGAAAACGGTCAGCGCGAGCGCGAGCAGCACGACGATCTGTGCGTCGCGACGTGAAAGAAGGTTTTCTCGGGCAGGGGCGGTTTCGCGGTAGCCTAAAATGATCGCGATGAGGATCAACAGCAGCCCGGCGATCGGGACGTAGTTGTAACCCTCCGCCTGGCCGAGCGGAAAGGTCATCCAGTTGGGCACGAAAAGGGAAGTATGCGCAGGGATGATCGGCGCCGCCAGATTCAGCGAATAGTAACCGAAGCCGGTCGCCTCCACCCGTGGTCCGCCGACATGGCCCGACACCATCATGACGACGGCGCACAGGCCGAAGAAGAAAGCCGCGCGGGCGAGCACCTGACTGTTCGTCAGAGCAGGTCTGTCGGCGGAGAACCGGTCGAGAGCGAGCCGGCCGACGAACAGGGCAGATGTGAAAGCGAAGAAGTAGCCGTGGATGAGCAGCGACATCGCCACGAGCAGGCACCACAGCGCCATGTTCCGGCGCGCCGCTGCGCCGCCGAGCGGAGCGGTCAGCAGCAGGCCGATGCCGATTATGATCAGCCAGTGCGATGTCAGCGCCAGATGCTGCATCATGAAGCGGAAGGCGAAGATCGGCCATACGCAGAACAGGATTGCGCCGGCAAACAGAGCGAACAGGCTCCTTACGTCGAGCCAGCGGAGGACGAGGGCGGCCGAGACGCCTTGCAGGACGATGGTGAGCGTGACGAAGGCCGGCAGGAAGAAGCGGAAGTCCGGCTCGGCAAAACAGCCGTAGATTTTCCAGAGCAGGGCGTAGGCTGGAATGGAGTCGGTGAAGATGATGTTCTGGCGCCCTTCCACCATGACGTTGCCGACGTCGAACAGCGGAAAGCGCCAGCTGTCGCCGGCGTAGGCGATCGCGCCTCCCAGCGCCTGTGCCAGGTCGCCGCTCGGCCCGAGCACGCCGGGCGAGCGCAGGGTGATGAGTTCGAGCGGGCCAACCAGAACCAGCGCCAGCAGCCCGGCCACGATGCCGACCGCCAGCGCGGAAAGGTTTTCGGCGCGGCCCGTCGACGTCACCGCCCCGTACCCGCTGGCCGATCGGCAAACGCCCACAGCTTCGACAGCACGTAGGTGACGACGGGGGTGACGAACAGCATGAACAACACTGCAACCAGCGGCGGTTCGGCCAGCACCTCGGTGGTCAATGCGACGAAGCCTGCGTTGAGGCCGTAGCCGATCAGCGCAACCAGCAGGAAGCGCGCGGCCGCGCTTCCTGCCGAACGCCCCGAATTGCGAAAGGTGAAGTAGTGGTGGCCGAGAAAGGAGAAGACGAACGCTACCGCGAACGCAACAAGGTTGCTTATCTGCGGCCATACGGCGCCGGACGAGACCAGCAGGGCGTAGACGCCCGCGTGAACCGCCGTGGCGGCAAGCCCGACGGAGCCGAAACGCAGCATCTCGCCCAGCGAAGCCCGCATTCTCAGCGCTCCCGGGGACGTATCGACGCCGATCCCTCGATGTTGACGGTCTCGCGCA
Organism: Rhizobiaceae bacterium; assembly: GCA_016793565.1. Taxonomy (GTDB): domain Bacteria; phylum Pseudomonadota; class Alphaproteobacteria; order Rhizobiales; family Rhizobiaceae; genus JAEUMA01. The sequence goes on along the minus strand of JAEUMA010000750.1, from coordinate 4,163 downwards.
CCAGGTAGACCGGCCGGCCCTTCACCTCGGTAAAGATGCGGGCGATGTACTCCCCAAGGATGCCGAGGTTGATCATGATCATGCCGTTGAAGAACAGCAGCACCGTCATGATGGAGGCGTAGCCGGGCGCGCCGCTGCCGTAGATCAGCGTGCGGAAGATGATGACAAGCATGTAGAGCGCCGATGCGCTGGACAGCGCCACGCCGAGCAGCGTCCAGATGCGCAGCGGAAAGGTCGTGAAGGAGACGACGCCGTCGATCGCCAGCCGTGCCAGGCGGCCGTAGCGCTGCTTGGCTTCGCCTGCGCTCCGAACGGGCCGCGCGAACGAGATCGTCGTCGTGCGGAAGCCGAGCCAGGCGAAGATGCCTTTCATGAAGCGGGCACGCTCGGGCAGGCGTTTCAGCGCTTCCACGACCTGCCTGTCCATGAGCCGGAAATCGCCGACGTTCTCGGGGATGTCGGTGTCGGAGATGCGGGCCATGAGCTTGTAGAACCAGCCGGCGGTCGCGCGCTTCAGGCGCGGATCGGACGAGCGGTCGTGACGCGCGGCGAGAACCACGTCGTAGCCGGAACGCCACAGTTCCAGCATCTGGCCGATCAGTTCCGGCGGGTCTTGCAGGTCCACGTCGATCGGCACCACCGCGCGGCCCGTCGCGAAGTCCAGCCCCGCGCTGAGGGCCGCTTCCTTGCCGAAATTGCGCGACAGGTCGACGACCTTGACGCGCGGGTCGCGCGCCGCCCAGTCCCGCAGCGCCCGCAGCGTGCCGTCGCGCGAGCCGTCGTTGATGCAGACGATCTCGAAGTCGGCGAGCAGCGGGTCCAGCACCTCACCGATGCGCTCGATGAAATGGGGCAATGCGCTTTCTTCGTTATAGACGGGGCACACAAGGGACAGAACCGGCCCGATGGCTTCGCTGGCTTCGTGTGTCGCGTGTTCCGCCATCGTGCTCGTTTGCCGGGGTTAGGGCCGGTGAGACGGCTTCAGACTCCTTAGAGGAGGAGGCAGGACGTGGCAATCATGCAACTGCCTGACATCCGGCGCGCCGCCTTCCCGCCCAGTCCATAGCGCGGGCCGATGCATTCATATGCCGATCCGAATTCCGCCGCGCCGGCGCACTGGGGTAGTCGGTCACGAGGCGCAACGCGACGCCGTCAGCCTTGGGATCGGATCATGAAGGACTTTCGGGCCTATCGCTCCTGGCTGTTCGTCCCGGGAGACTCCGAACGCAAACTCGCCAAGGCCTGGTCGAGTGGGGCCGACGTGATCATCGTCGACCTGGAGGACGCGGTCAGTGCGGAAAACAAGCGCCAGGCACGGCTAACCGCCACTACGGCCATCGGCGATGCGCGTGCAGCCGGCATCGCAACTACGGTGGTCGTACGGATCAACGGCCTGGAGACAGGCCTGGCAGAAGAAGACATTCAGGCAGTCGCCCGCCTGGCGGTGGACGGAATAGTGCTGCCGAAGGTGAGGGGAGCCGCCGATGTCGCCGAGGCCGCCCGACGACTGGACGCGGCTGAGCCCTCCGGTGCGGCACACCTGGCGATCATCCCGATCGCCACCGAGGTGCCGGCCGCGATTTTCGCCTTGCCTGAAATCGCCTCCGCCCATCGGCGGGTACGCGGCATCTTCTGGGGGATGGAGGACCTCGGCGCCGAAATCGGGGCGCGCCGTACGCGCAGGGACGACGGCGAGATTCTTGAGGCTTTCAGGACGGTGCGCTCGCTGGCGCTGTTCGCGGCGTCGGCTGCCGGCATCGCCAGCGTCGACACGCCCTTCGTGGACATCGCGAATGCTGCCGGCCTTGAGCACGAAGCCACGGAGGCAAGCTGGATGGGCTTTTCGGGCAAGCTCGCCATCCACCCGGCGCAGGTCGAGGCGATCAACGTCGCCTTTTCTCCGACGGCGGACGAAATCGCCGAGGCCGAGACCATCCTATGCCTGTCGAGAGACGGGGGCGGAGCTGCGTTCCGCTACAAGGGCAGGATGATCGACACGCCGCATCTGGTGGCGGCCGAACGCCTGCTCGCCCGAACGATGCGCTGAACGGCCTCGTCGGAATCGCTCGCGCGGCGCGTCACGCCGCGCCGCGCGCATCCTCGACAAGCATGTCCGCGGCCTTCTCACCGATCATGATGGTGGGTGCGTTGGTGTTGCCGGTAGTCAGAAACGGCATGATCGAGGAGTCCGCGACGCGGAGCCGCTCGATGCCGCGTACCTTCAACCGCGGATCGACCACGGCCATGTCGTCTATGCCCATCTTGCACGTCCCCACGGGATGGAAGAGGGACGAGCCCTCGCGGCGGGCGAATTCCTCGACCTCAGCGTCGCTGTGTACGCCCGGACCGGGCCGCGTCTCGTCGACGACGTAGGGAGCCAGCGCCGGAGAACCGAAGATTCGGCGGGCGTGTGCGAGACCGACGGACATGACGCGCAGGTCGTCGCGGTCGGTCAGAAATCCGTAACGGATCTTCGGCCGGGCGCGCGGGTCGGCGCTGTCGATCAGCACCGTGCCGCGGCTGCCGGGTCGGGTCGGGCAGACGGCCACCGTCATGCCCGCGTCCTTCTCCAATACCAGCGCCTTGCCGAAGACGTAGCTCGCCGGAGTGAACAGGAGTTGCAGGTCTGGGCTCTCCAGCCCTTCGCGGCTGCGGCAGAACACCATCGCGGAGGTGACGCCGAACGTTAGCGCACCGCGCCCGAGAAGCCCGAACTTCAGAACCTCGCGGGCCAGCCGCCAACCCCGCGCGAGCTGGTTGATGGTGGTGAGGTCGCGCAGCCGGCAGACCAGGCGGACGGTCAGGTGGTCGGATAGGTTACGGCCGACGCCCGCAAGTGGCACGCGTGTCGCGATGCCGAGACCGCCGAGGTGCTGCCCGTCGCCGATCCCGGCCAGTTGCAGCAGTTGCGCGGAGCCGATCGGCCCCGCGGACAGCACGACCTCGCGGCGCGCGCGCACTTCGCGGGTCTCCCCCGCCTGAACATAGCGGACGCCGACGCAGCTATTTTGCTCGAACAAAAGCTCCGAGACCGTGGCGTCAGGTATGACCTGCACGTTGCGGCGCGCAGCCGGGGTCTGCAGGTAAGTTCGGTAGGTCGAGCCGCGCAGCCTGCCACGCCGCGTCATCTGGGCGTATCCGACGCCCTCCTGGCGCGCGCCGTTCAGATCCGGCGTGTATTGGAAGCCTGCTTCCTGCGCGGCCTTCACGAACAGATGCGTCAGCGGCAGGACCGTGCGGTAGTCCTCGACCTTCAGCGGTCCGGACTTGCCCCGATAGTTGGGGTCGCCGTCCCCCGCATAGGTTTCCGCTCGGCGGAACAGCGGCAGCACCTCGTCGTAGCTCCAGCCGCGGCAGCCCAGTTGCGCCCAGCCGTCGTAATCCGCCGGGTTGCCACGCACATAGAGCATTCCGTTGATCGAGCTGCTGCCTCCGAGCACCTTGCCGCGTGGCGTGTGGATCGGCCTGCCGTAGGTGCCTTCCTCGGGCTCTGAAGCATACATCCAATTGTACGCCGGATTGTAGAGCAGATGGCCGACCCCGGCGGGGATGTGGATCAACGGATATGTATCGCTGCCGCCTGCCTCGAGAAGGCTGACGCTGTACCCCGCTTCGGCCAGCCTGGCGGCCACGACGCACCCGGCCGAGCCGGCTCCCACGACGACGAAGTCGGACTGCATGGTTCTTTCCCTCCCGGGCAACCCCGGACGGACCGGAAGCTCAGGCAAGATGGAAAATCACACCGCCGGCCGCGCATGAAATATTGAACATCGCTAAGGCCATACGTAGGCCTTATAACCCGGTATCGAAACACCGGGATCGGAGGTCGGGAATGGAACTCAGGCAACTCCGCTACCTCATCGCGATCATAGATTACGGCAGCTTCTCGAAGGCGAGCGGGCAGCTCAACGTCGCGCAGCCCGCGCTGAGCCAGCAGATTGCCAACCTGGAGATCGAACTGGCGAAGCCCCTGCTGGTGCGCAGCGCTCGAGGCGTGTCGCCGACCGACGCCGGCCTTCGGCTCTATCGGCAGGCGCAAGTGATTCTGGCCCATGTCGAACAGGCCAAGACCGATGTGCTGACCACCGACTTCGCCGAACAGTTCGTCGGCCAGGTCTCGGTCGGGCTGCCGACGTCCACGTCCACCATGGTGGCGTTGCCCT
>JAEUMA010000746.1 GCA_016793565.1 Rhizobiaceae bacterium | reverse complement strand
TTTCGGCGCTTCTCGGCGGCACCAGCGAAGGCGTATCGGCGAACTCGTCGATCATCCCCAACATCATCAACTCGTTCGTGGTAGCCGGCTTTACGGTGGCCGCTTGCACGGTTCTGGGCTTCGGCGCGGCCTACGTCTTTTCGCGCGGCCGCTCGGCGCCGCTGACGATCCTGTTCAACGCGCTGCTGGTCATCCGCATGACCCCGGCCGTCTCGCTTGCCGTGCCGATCTACCTGATGATCAACGCCTATGGCCTAGCCGATACGCGGGTTGGTCTGTCGCTCGTCCACACCATGCTGTCGCTTCCGCTGGCGATATGGCTGCTCAAGGGCTTCATCGACAGCATCCCGGTGGAACTGGAGGAGGCCGCAATAGTCGACGGGGCGAGCGTATTCCAGATCCTTCGCTACGTGATCGTGCCGCTGGCGGCTCCGGGCATCGCGGTGTCGGCCTGCTTCGTGTTTCTCGCCAGCTATATCGAGTTCATGTTCGCCTCGATCCTGACGAGGGGCTCGGCCGACACGCTGCCCATCGCGATCGCCGGCTTCAACTCCGATCACCAGACCTTCTACAACGAGATGGCCGCGGCATCCTTCATGTCGATGATCCCCCTCTTCATCTTCTTCTACGTAGCCGGCCGATACATGGTCAGAGGCCTGACCATGGGCGCGGTCAAATAAGCATCACAGGCGTCATCATACCCATGTCCAGCAGCAAACCCCTTCGCGTCGGCATCGTCGGTCTCGGCCGCATTTTCGACCTCAACTGCCTCGGCTATGTGAATAATCCCGACGTCGAGGTCGTCGCGCTTTGCGATGTGCGTCCGGAAAGCGTCGCCGAGCGGAAGGCGATGTTCCCTGATGCTCTCGGCACGACCCGCTTCGAGGATCTGCTTTCGCTCGACCTCGACGTCATGGACATTCTCTCGCCGCATCCCGTCCACGAGCAGATGGCTGTGGCCGCCATGCAGGCCGGCGCCCATGTCAGCGTACAGAAGCCGATGGCCATGACCACGGGCGAATGCGACGCCATGATCGCGGCTTCGAAAAGAACCGGACGTCGCCTCAAGCTGTTCGAGAACTTCGTGTTCTACCCGCCCCTGGTGAAGGCGCGAGAGCTTCTGCTCGACGGAGCGATCGGAGAGCCTCGGCATTTCCGCATGAAGGTCGTGATCGGCGACCGTTCCGGCGCATGGCATGTGCCGCTGCAGACCAATATGTGGCGCTATCAGCTTGGCTCGGCAGGGCAGGGCGGTCCACTGGTGTTCGACCACGGTCACCACATGATGGCGGTGGCCCTCTGGCTGTTCGGTGACGTGAAGGACTGCTACGCGCAGATCGAGGAGTCGCAACTGCCGACCGGCTACCCGACAGACGCGCCGGCCACCCTCGTCTGGAGGCACCGTAGTCCGCCCATCCATGCGATGTGGGATGTCAGTCTGGCGCTCCAGATGACCGTGCGCACCAAGTATTATGCCAGCCACGAGCAGTTCGAGATCCAGGGCGAGAAGGGCCTGATCACTGTCTCGCGCTGCTCGGACCGGATGCTCGACGAGCCCGTGCTGACGCTCTACCGCGACGGCGAGGTGCGCGCCTGGCACAACCTCCAGGACGACTGGGGCGAGAGCTTCCGCCTCTCGACGCTGCATTTCATCGACGTGCTGAAGGGCAGGCAACCGCAGGAAATTCTCACGGGCGAGGAGGGTCGCCGGGTCGTGGAGCTGTTCCACATGTTCCACCGCTCCTCGCGCGAGAAGCGGCTGGTAAGCCACGGCGAGACGGAGCGCTGACCTCATGCTGGAGACCGACAAGCCCGGATCGAGCGGCGAACTGGCAGTTCGCCGTCGCGCCCGTGCCATCGCCGACGCCGGCGGGCTGGACGCCGCCATCGATGCGGGCGGAATTGCGCAGACCATCGACTGCAGCGTCTCCGAGGCTGTGGTTCTCGGCCTGCTGAAGCAGGGCGTGCGCAAATATTGCGTCATCATCGGGCATGGCTCGACCGATCTTGCCGAGATCCTGCGCATCTACGCGTCCGAAGGCGTGGTGAGCGTTCATCCCTTCCGCAACGAGGTGGCGATGGCGCATGCGGCCACGGCGCTGCGCTGGCAGTACGGCGAACAGGCCGCGGTCGTGACCTCGATCGGACCCGGAGCGCTGCAGGCCATGGCGGCGTCGCTCGCCGCCGCCTCGAACGGTATCGGCGTCTGGCACATCTATGGCGACGAGACGACCTACGACGAAGGTTTCAACATGCAGCAGGTGCCCAAGCACCAGCAGGGGCTTTACGGGCAGCTGACGGCGACGATGGGCGAGAGCTACGTGCTGCATACGCCGCAAGCGCTGCGGGCGGCGCTTCGCCGTGGCAGCGTTCGCGTCAACCACCCGTACTACGCAGGCCCATTCTACCTGCTGCTGCCGATCAACGTTCAGCCGACGACCTTCGAAGGGCTGCGCCTGACCGCGCTGCCCGAGCGCTTCGAGGCGCCGGCCACGGTTGTCGCAGACGACGCCGCGGTCACGGCGGCGGTCGAACTGATCCGCCGTCACCGCAAGGTCGTCATCAAGGCCGGCGGCGGCACCCGCGGCTTTCCGGACGAGATGCGCGCGCTGGCGGAGGCGGCCGACGGCGTGGCCGTGCTGTCGCCGGGCTCGCTCGGGGTGCTCGCCGACGACGATCGGCGCAACATGCTGAT
>JAEUMA010000651.1 GCA_016793565.1 Rhizobiaceae bacterium | reverse complement strand
CGCAAAAGAAAAAGGCCCCCGAAGCGAGTCCGGAAGCCCTTCTCGTGATGTAGCAGTCCTGAGAATCGCATTTCCCGGAATCGACGTCAAGCCTCAATGAGGCTTTCGCCGCCAGCTTTGGCGGGCAGAGTTCTTTTGCCTAGCGATAGGTGAAGAAAAATGCAGACGCATACCCCAACGACGCCCTTCGGGCGGCGAACGATGACGCTTGGCATGATGGCTAGCCAAGCCTTGGCGAAGGCGGCCCCGGAAGGAAGTCGCGTCGAGAAATGGAAGGCGTTCTATACGATCCGGGATGCCAAGGAATTGCTCGGCGCAACCGACCGCTCACTGACAATCCTCAACGCGCTCCTGTCGTTTCATCAGGACGATGAGCTCTCGGCCGCTGGCGATCTCATTGTCTGGCCGTCCAATGAGAAGCTCACAGAGCGGACCAATGGCATGCCGGCGACGACGCTGCGCCGTCACCTGGCGGTGCTTGTAGATTGTGGTCTGATCATTCGGCGGGATAGCCCGAACGGGAAACGGTTCGCGCGCAAGGGCAGGGGTGGGCAGATCGAGCAGGCCTATGGCTTCGATCTCTCGCCGATCGTTGCCCGTGCCGAGGAGTTCAAGGAACTGGCGGAGGCTGTCAGGGCGGAAAAGAGAGCGTTCCAAGTCGCTAGAGAACGCTTGACTTTGGTCCGCCGGGACATCGTCAAGCTGATCGAGACCGGCATCGAAGAGAATGTGCCCGGGAACTGGGGCAGGGTGCATCAGGCCTATCAGGCCATCATAGGCCGACTTCCGCGGACGGCACCCCGCCAGGTCCTCGATGACATCTACGTCGATCTTCACGCGCTCTGCACTGAGATCCGTGAGGTATTGGAATCTTTCGCAAAAACACAGAATCCGGACGCCAATGAGTCCCGTAGTGGCGCGCACATACAGAATTCAAACCCATACCCCACATCTGAATCTGAAAACGGCTTGGGAAATAAGGAAGAAGCGGGTGGCAGCGCCGCGGAACCCGACAACCTGAGGAGCTTGCCGAAGCGCGAACTGCCTTTGACGATCGTGATGGACGCCTGCAGCAACCTGCGCGATTTGGCCCAGGGTGGAAGTATCCGGCACTGGCGCGATTTTCTGGCCGCGGCGGAACTGGCCCGGCCGATGCTGGGGATCAGCCCGAGCGCCTGGCGTGAAGCCTGCGAGGCCATGGGCGAGCAGCACGCCGCGATCACCCTTGCGGCGATCTACCAGCGGCACGATCGGATCAACAGCGCCGGCGGGTACTTGCGCAGCCTGACCGACAAGGCGCGAGCGGGTAAATTCGCGACCTGGCCGATGATCATGGCACTGCTGAGGGAGCGGCTCGACGCCGAAAAGCCGGCCAACAAGACGGCAGAGGGTGCCTCTTCGGACGAGGCGGTTGGCAAACCGAGGTATGAGGCTTCGCCGTCGCTGCTCAAGAGCCTGAAAAACCCGAGGTTCGAATGATGTTTGGATCAAGAATCGGCGGCGCGCTGCGGCTCCTCGACCGCAAGCAGTCCGGATCGGCGAGCCCGGTCGATGAGGTTCTTGACCGAGGACGGCGACCATTTGGTGCCGCCGCGGGGCGTGCGCTCGTGGAGTCGCTCGAGCTGGCCGGCGATTTCGCGAAGCGTCAGATCGACGTTTGAGGAATGGATGCCCGCGACCAGCGTCATCAGGCGGTCCTCGGGAAGGCGCGGAGGCGATTTTCGCAGGAGGGCAGGGTCCGCCATTGCCTCGGCGACCATCCACTTCGCCGCACGGCGAAGCCGCTCCGGCGTCCAGTTGAGACCCCGCTGCTTCAAGACCCGCGCGATATCATCCCATGTGTGATCCGGACGCATGCGCCGAACCGTCGGAAGCCACTGATTGGCGGTCGCCTGGATACGGGCTCCATAGGCGGCTTTCTGTGCGGCCGTCATGCTGGCCAGCACGTCGGGCCGACGTTCACGGATTCCGGGATTGCCTGGGAGACGTCCTTTGGCCTTTGCCGCCCTGATACCGGCCTTGGTGCGCTCCGAGATCAGCGCGCGTTCGAGCTGCGCGACGGCGCCGAGGATCTGCAGCGAGAACATCCCTTGCGGCGTCGAAGTGTCGATCGGATCCCGCAGAGACCGGAAATGTGCTCCCTTTGCCGTCAGATCCTCGATCACCTCGAGAAGATGGCTGACAGAGCGCGCCAGGCGGTCGAGGCGCACGACGACGAGCGTCTCGCCGGCGCCGATCTCGCGCACGAGCTTGGCGAGGGCAGGGCGGGCGCGTGATGCACCCGAACCGTGCTCCTGGACGATCACATCGCAGCCGGCCGAGCGCAGCTCTATGTCCTGGGCTTCCGTGGCCTGCTCGTCCGTGGAGACGCGCGCGTAGCCGATCAGGCGCCCCTGTGGTCGACGCGAAGCGCGATTTTGCGTGTCAGCGGCCATTTGCAGCGCCTGAGAGACGGTTGAAGGGCGGATTTCCAAACACAGAGGATAAGGATAACCGATCGTTTGTAAACGTCTCTAGATGCCTTTTGGGCATTCGTACGGCTCGCCAAATGCCGGAAATCTGCGGTTTTGAGCCTCCGGAGCCCTTTGGGGCGCACTCTTGTACAGTTCCGACACGAGGTACTTATCGATAGTGATATTGCTCGCGGCGAGCATCCACCATGGCTGAAGCAATATACAAGATAGCTTCATCAAGGCGAATCGGCTACAATAAAATCAACGGCTTGTGCTTCCGCCGTCTGACGGCCAAGAGGCCTTGGGTGGACAGCAAGCGGGATTTTCAGTTGGGGAGTTCAATCCGGGCATGAGCGTTCAACCGCTGGGGACGCACATCGACGGCGCGATCCCATGGGCCGAGCTCGCCGGTCCACTGATCGCGGCCGAAGACCGGCTCACCCGCCTCGACGAGCGGCTGGCCAAATCCCTAGTGCGCGACGGCTGGATCGAGCGCCAGAACTTTCACGACGCGGTGGCCGCGCTCTGGATCGAGGGCGAACTCGTTCACCTCGAGGATCTGGTGCTGCACGACGCCCATATGGATGTCCGCGTCCCGACGCACGAGCTCACCCGTGCGCACACGTTTCTACGGGTCCGGCGCCAGATCCTTGCCAACAAACCCGATTGGGCTTTGAGCCGTGCCGGTCTGCGCCAGCTCACGGGCCGGGCAGGGGAGATGCCGAACGCCGGGGAAGGGGAGGGGACCGACACAGCAGCGACGGCGGCTCCAGAGGAAACGGAGCCAGATCGGGATCCCGATCTGGCGGCCGAGTTCGCGGAGATCGATGCGGTGCTCGAACGGTCGCGAGCTATTCTGGCAGGAGCTGCACCGTCGTCGCGCCCGCCTGCACCAGCAGACAGAGACCCGTTGATCTACGATCCTGACTGGGACGAGACCGGCCGGCTGGAGGAATGGCTGGCGGTGCTCGCCAGGACGGCCGACCTGCCGCCGGTGCTCCGCGCCTCCGTGCTCTGGGATGCCTGGGAGACAGAAGCGCCCCTGCAGCACGCGCCGTGGCTCGGCGTCCTGCTCGTCGGCGCCATGCTGAGGCAGTGCGGCAAGACACCCGCGCACCTTGCCAGCCTCACCACCGGGCTGCGCCTCATCGCGCGCGAAAAGCGGCGGCATCGCAGCCGGACGGTACGGCTCCTCGCGTTCCTGGAAGCCGTATCCGAGACAGCAGCGCTTGGGCTGAAGGAGCACGATCGTCTGGTGTTGGCACGGGAACAGATGCACCGGCGTCTCAAGGGGCGGCGCGGGCACTCGAAATTGCCGCGGCTCATCGAATTCGCCTTGTCGCGGCCTCTGGTTTCGAGTGCGATGATCGAAAAGGAGTTGAAAGTCACCACCCGAGGCGCGCTCAATCTCGTCGCCGAGCTCAGCCTGCGCGAGATCACGGGGAGGGGGCGCTATCGCGCCTGGGGGATTGTATAGCCTGCAAAGCAGTTGACGACAGCCGCGAAACCGCTAGCGCGGCTTCTCATTCCAAGACAGTTAAGAACTTTTCGTGTACGATTCGACAACCGACATTTTACGCAGAGACCTTCTAGAAAATCATGGCCCGCAGTGACCTCCTCGTTTCCCTTGTCCGCGCTGGCGCAGCCGGCGACCGGGAAATGTTGAAGTCGACCGCCGAAGCCCTGGTTGCCGAAGAGCGAGCACAAAACCATCATATTGTGGCGGATCGGCTGGAGCGGGCCTTGTCCGCCGTGCCGGTGACGCCACCAGCCTTGACGACCGCCACCAACCTGGCGGGCCCAGGCAAGGATGCGATCCTTGAGATCGAGCCGCGCACGCAGATGTCGCAACTCCTGTTGCCGTTGCCCGCCCAGGAGGGTGGCCGGCAACTGATCGAAGAGCATGTGCGCGCAGATGTCCTCCGCGCTCACGGCTATGAACCTCGTCACCGTGTGCTGCTGTCGGGACCGCCCGGCAACGGCAAGACATCATTTGCGGAGTCGGTGGCTGAAGCCCTAGGGCTGCCGTTTTTTGTCGTGCGCTACGATGCACTCATCGGCAGCTATCTTGGCGAGACCAATGCGCGCCTCAGGAAGCTCTTCGACTACGTGCGCACGCGACCAAGCATTCTTTTCTTCGATGAGTTCGACGCGATCGGCAAGGAGCGCGGCGATACTCACGAGACCGGCGAAATCAAACGCGTCGTGTCGTTCCTCCTGATGCAGCTCGACCAGCTGCCGAGCTACGTCATCGTCATTGCCGCCACCAACCACGCAGAGCTGCTCGACCGTGCCGTCTGGCGCCGTTTTCAACTTCGTCTGGGGTTCCCGGCGCCCGACAAGAAGCAGCTCGAGATTTTCCTCGACCGCGTGATGTCGCAGTGGCCCGATAGGCCGCGGCTATTGCCCCGTGTCCTAGGAGCCAAGCTCGGATCTGTGAGCTACGCCGAGGCGATTGATTTTTGCCAGAATGTCAGGCGGCGACAAATACTGAGCTTGGGGGAGCTTTCGATCGATGACGCAGTGCGTGCGGAATTAGACCTCTGGGCATCCCGAGTGCGACCAGAGGTAATAGATGGCGAGCGATCCAACCAAACCCCTTCTCAGGCTAAATCCCGGACAACCTCAAGCAAGGCTTCCCGGAAGACGAGCCGTCCTCCAGCGGCCTGAGCCATACGCAGTGGCAGACCAGGAGCAGCGGTTCGGACAAAGGTTCAGACGCCTGGCCGAAGTGCTTGCGCGCGATCCCGCAGCCCTTGAGTTGC
>JAEUMA010000638.1 GCA_016793565.1 Rhizobiaceae bacterium | reverse complement strand
CCCGGACACGTCGACTTCACCGCCGAGGTGGAGCGTTCCCTGCGGGTGCTCGATGGAGCGGTGGCGGTGTTTTGTGCGGTGGCCGGAGTGCAGCCGCAGTCCGAGACCGTCTGGCGCCAGGCCAACAAGTACAAGGTTCCGCGCATCGCCTTCATCAACAAGATGGATCGCACCGGCGCCGACTTTTTCCGCGCCGTCTCCGAGATGCGCGAGAAGCTGAAGGCCAATGCGCACCCGATCTATCTGCCGATCGGCAAAGAGGACACTTTCACGGGCCTGGTCGACCTGGTCCAGAACGTTGCCTACTCCTTCACGGAAGATCCTTCGGATCAGCTCGGCCTCAATCCCACGCCGATCGCGATCCCGGCCGAGATGGCCGAGCAGACCAAGGAGTACCGCGACAAGCTGATCGAGGCCGTTTCCGACTTCGACGACACCATCGCGGAGAAGTATCTCGGCGGAGAGGAAATCACGACGCCCGAGCTGATGCTCGCGGTGCGCAAGGCGACGATCTCGCTCAAGTTCACGGGCGTGATCCCCGGCTCGGCCTTCAAGAAAAAGGGCGTGCAGCGGCTGCTCGACTGCGTGGTGAATTACCTGCCCAACCCGATCGACGTTCCGCCGATGATCGGCCAGGACAGCGATGGCAAGGAAGTCGCCGCGGTGGTCGACGACAAGGCCAAGATGGCCGGCCTCGCGTTCAAGCTCTGGAACGACCCGTTCGTCGGGCGCCTCGTGTTCTTCCGGGTTTACACCGGCAAGCTGCCCAAGGGCATGGCGGTCTACAACCCGCGTACGCGGCGCACGGAGCGCGTTTCCCGTCTCGTTCTCATGCGCGCCGTCGAGCGCGAGGAAATCGATCTGGCCTATTCGGGCGACATCTGCGCCGTGGTCGGAGTCAAGGATGTCATCACGGGTGACACGCTCTGCGACGAGGATTTCGACATCCGCCTCGAGCCGCCGTCGTTCCCGGAGCCGGTCATCTCGATGTCGATCGAGCCGAATTCGAAGGGCGACCAGGAAAAGATGTCGACCGCGCTGCAGCGTCTCGTGGCCGAGGATCCGACCCTGCGGGTCAAGACCGATCCCGACACCGGCCAGACGATTCTCGCCGGCATGGGCGAGCTTCACCTCGACATCATTCGCGACCGCATGAAGCGCGAGTTCAAGGTCGAGGCCACCGCCGGCAAGCCGCAGATCGCTTACCGCGAGACCGTGACGAAGGCGGCGGAAGCCGAGGGCAAGTTCATCCGTCAGTCGGGCGGCAAGGGCCAGTACGGCCACGTCGTCGTCAAGCTCGAGCCCAACGAAAAGGGCAAGGGCGTCGAGGTCATCAACGAGATCGTCGGTGGTGCGATTCCGAAGGAATTCATCAAGCCGGCGACCGACGGCATCCTCGAGGGCGCCAACAACGGTGTCGTCGCCGGCTATCCGGTGGTCGACGTCAAGGTGCGCATCGTCGACGGCTCGTTCCACGAAGTCGATTCGTCGGAACTCGCGTTCAAGATGGCTGGCATCTTCGGCTTCAAGGAGGCGATGAAGAAGGCCAACCCGATCCTGCTCGAGCCGATCATGGGCGTCGAAGTGACCACGCCGGAAGAGTATCAGGGCGATCTCATGGGCGACATCAACCGTCGCCGCGGCCAGATCCAGGGCATGGAGAACAAGGCTGGCGCCTGCATCATCAACGCCTTCGTCCCGCTCGAAATGCTCTTCGGCTACGTGACGGACATCCGTTCGCTCTCCAAGGGCCGCGCCAGCGCCGGCATCACGCCGTCGCACTTCGAACAGGTGCCCAATTCGCTCCTGGCGAAGATCGTCGAGTCCTCCTCCACGGCTCC
>JAEUMA010000292.1 GCA_016793565.1 Rhizobiaceae bacterium | reverse complement strand
CGGTGCCGATGGCAAACCCCGAAAGCGTCACGAACGCGGTCGCCCAGGTGTGGTGCCACAGCAGGTCCGCCTTCGTCCAGAACGTCGGCAGGAAGCTGGACGGCGGCGGAAGCAGGTAGGGTGGGATGCCGAAAAGGCGGTCGGCCATCTGCCAGACGGCCACGAGCGCCAGAATGAGCGCCGCCGGCAGCAGCACGGAAGCCGCCTGCCCGGCGGTCATTTGCCTCAGGCGGCCTTCGCGGTGCCCCGTGCTGGTCGTCTTGTCCATCGTCGCCTTCGGAATGGGGACGCCGCCATGGGAGGCGGCGTCCTTTGCTGCATCAGCAGGGCGGGGCGTCGGCCGGGATGAAGTCGAGCGTATAGAAGGTGCTCATCGGCATGTCGGCGGGGATGCCCATCGACGGGCTCATGATCTTGTAGCTCTGTTCCCAGGCTTCCGCGGGCGGATTGCCGAGCGACTTGGCGCCGGCGATGCAGAACGACGGAATGTCGTATTTAGTGAAGCTTTCCAGCGCGGTCTCCTTCGGTGCGGATTCCGGATAGCGCTTGCGAAGCGCATCCACGCCCGCCTCCGGATCCTTGATCGAGGCAGCCAGCCCCTTCAGAGAAGCAGACACGAAGCGCTTGTAGAGGTCGGGGTTGGCCGCCAGCTTTTCCGGGTTGGCGATGATGCCGAAGCTGATCACCGCCACGCCGGTATCGCGGAAATACATCATCTTCGTGGGCACGCCCTGATCGGCAAGGGGCACCATGATCGACTGCGGATCCTGCGCCACGCCGTCGACTTTCTTCTCGCTGAGCAGGCCGGCAAAGGCGGAATCGGCGACGTTCTCGATGCTGACTTTGCCGGTCAGGCCGTTGGCCTCCAACATGGCGTCGAGCAGCGGCACCTGCGCGCAGCCGGGGCAGACGGCGATCTTCTTGCCTTCCAGGTCCGACGGCTTGGCGATCGGCGAATCGGCCAGCGATACGATGCCGTAGCTGTTGGCCTGGTTGATCACCGCAATGATCTTGACCGGTGCGCCCTTGGAGGCGACGCTGATCGTCGCGCCGGAATCGGCATAGCCGACGTCGGCTTGGCCCTGCGCGATGAGCTGTGCCGTCACCACCGAGCCGCGGCCCTGCTCGAACTCCATCTCGATGCCGGCGTCCTTGTAGTAGCCGAGTTCGTCGGCGAGAAGGAACGGCACGTAGCCGGTGTCGGCCACCCAGTTGAAGGTCATCTTCATCTTGTCGGCGGCCATTGCCGGCTGCGCTGCGACGGCCATGACCGCCAGCGCTGCAAAGACTTTACCTATTTTCATTGCACACTCCCTTGCTTCTTCATGTTCCTGCCTCCGTACTTCAAGCTATCGCCGCGCCGGCATGGCCAGTCGGGCGAACAGGTCGACCAGGGCGTTGAACAGCAGCCCGATCGCCACCGCCACGAAGATGGCGGCGAACATCAGCGGCAGGTCCTGGTTCGCGAGCGCTCGGGTGGCTACAAAGCCGAGCCCGGTGTTGGACGACAGGAATTCCACGACGATCACCACCGTAACCGCCATCAGCAGGGCGATGCGGCAACCCGACACGATCAGCGGCAGCGCGGCAGGAAGCCGCACGCGAAGCAATGTCTGCCAGGCCGAGGCGCCCATCGACCGCGTCACGTAGAGCAGCCTCGGGTCGAGCGACTTGAAGCCGGTGGTGCTGTCGATCAACACCGGGAAGAAGGCGATCATTCCGGCCAGCAGCACCTTGGGCGTCGGGCCGTAGCCGAACCACACGATCAAGAGCGGCGCGATGGAGATCTGCGGTGTGGTCTGGATGAACACGACCAGCGGGTAGAGGGCCTTCTCGAGCCAGCGAAGATTAGCCATAGCCAGGCCCAGCACCACCGCCGGCAGCGCGCCGAGGAGGAAGCCGAGCAGAATGTAGATCGCGCTGTTCCATGCCTGCGCGATGAGTATCCGCCAGTCGATGGCGATGCGCAGCAATACCTGGCTGGGCGTCGGCAGGATGAAGGCCGGAACGTTGCCCAGCCGGCAGCCGAGTTCCCAAGCGAGCAGGCTGCCGACGATCCACAGCGCCGGGTGCACCCATTCGAACGTGCTCCGCCAAGCCGCCGACGGCCGCTCGGCTTCGGCACCGCGGGGCCCGGTCACCATGCCGCGCGGCCTCCCGTCAGGTCAAAGACCGCGCCAGTCGAGAACGAGCAGTCCTCGCTGGCGAC
>JAEUMA010000525.1 GCA_016793565.1 Rhizobiaceae bacterium | reverse complement strand
GGCCCGAAAGCATGGCGGCGGCGGCGCGCTTTACGTGCGCGTGCGCAAGCGGGAGCGCGCCAGGTGACGCCGTTCGGCCAGCGCCTGCGCGAACTGCGCCGCGAGCGCGGCCTGACCCAGCGCGACATGGCGGCGGCGATCGGCGTGACGCCCGCCTACCTTTCCGCGCTGGAGCACGGCCATCGCGGCGCGCCGGGCTGGGCGATGGTGCAGAAGATCATCGGCTATTTCAACATCATCTGGGACGAGGCGGAGGAGTTGCAGCGGCTTGCGGAGAGCTCGCATCCCCGTATCGTGATCGATACGTCCGGCCTTTCGCCTCAGGCCACGGCGCTGGCCAATCTGCTCGCCGCGCGCATCGGCGAACTGGGCGAGGACGAGATCGCCGGGCTTCTGGTGCGGCTGGAACGTGGCCCCGGCGGACGATAGGCTGGTGTCCGGCGCGTAAGCTCGCCAAAGGGGCGCCGCGAAAAAACCGTCAGAACAGCGCCTGCAGTTCCGGCAGCTTCTCGTTCACCAGCCAGCCGTAGTAGTTTTCCTCGGGAAAGCGGGGTTCCTTGCCCTCGGCGGCGCGCTGCTCGTTCTCCGCCTTCAGCGCATAGGCCCGCGCCTCCGGATTGCCGACATTGTAGAGCGTCGCTGTGATGCCGGGGTTCTTCGAAATGTCGAAGCCGGCGATTTCGCGGTAGGCGTCGATCGAGGCCTTCAGCGTAGCCGCCACATAGGGCAGCGACTTGTCGGGATCCATGATGGTCTCGTAGACCTCGTTCGGGTCGCCGGCGTCGAGCCGAGGGAATCCGGAAACGCGGTGGACGAGGTCGCTCATCTGCAAGGCGGTCAAGGGGTTGAGCTGGCCGAGGCCGAAGGTCTGCCCCGCATAGAAGGGCTGAAAGAAGGTTGCGCTGAAGCGGTCGTTGGGAAAGCTGGTGCCCCCGACATTCTTGCCGCGGAACTCGCGGTTCCAGACGTTCTCCCGGCAGGTCCACAGATCGTAGCTTCCCTTGGCCGAGGCGCAGGCCGCGAATTGCGGTCGCTCGACGAAATCGGCGACGCTCTCGCCCTCATATTCGAAGGAGAGCCCGCCGCTCTTCAGGTAGGAGATGGCCTTCACGTAGTAGGTTTGCAGCCGGTCATAGGCGTCGACATTGTAGGTGTGCTCGCCGACGATCGCGCCGACGATGTGCATCGGGTCGATACCGTAGGCGCGGGCGGTGGACGCGATCTTTTTGCGCAGCTTGGCGTCGTTCTTCAGCAGCGCGTAGACCTTGGCGTACTTGCCCTCGAAGGTGGTCTTGCCGGCTGCGGTGCGCCGCTTGGATGCGCCCGGAATGTCGGGCTGCTCGGCATGGCGGTTGCCGGGCGGCACCAGCGTCGCCGCCTCGGCCAAGGTGGTTCCCGCCACGAGCGATAGCGCCAGAAAGATCGTCAGAAATCGGAGCATGGTCTGCCGGAACCTATCGAGACTGGCGCGGAAAATAGAGAAGGCCGGCGGCAGAGTCGACAGCCGGCCCATCACGGAAACGGATCGCCGCGCGGGATGCGCCCGCGCAGCCTTCCGTCACAGGATGAAGCGCGACAGGTCGGTGTTGCGCGACAGGTCGCCTACATTCTTCTCGACATAGGCCGCGTCGATGCTGACGGCGCTGCCGTTGCGGTCGGGCGCGTTGAAGGAAATGTCGTCCAGCACCCGCTCCATTACCGTCTGCAGCCTTCTTGCGCCGATATTCTCGACGCTGGCGTTGAGGTCGACAGCGATGCCGGCCAGCGCATCGATCGCGTCGTCCGTAAAGTTCAGCTCGACGCCCTCGGTCTTCATCAGCGCGATATACTGCTTGATGAGGCTTGCTTCCGTCTCCGTCAGGATGCGACGGAAATCGTCCTTGTCGAGCGCGCGCAGCTCCACGCGGATCGGCAGGCGGCCCTGCAGCTCCGGCAGCAGGTCGGAGGGCTTGGCGACATGGAAAGCGCCGGACGCGATGAACAGGATATGATCCGTCTTGATCGGCCCGTATTTGGTCGCCACCGTCGTGCCCTCGACAAGCGGCAGCAGGTCGCGTTGGACGCCTTCGCGCGAGGGACCGCCCGATATTCCGTCCTGTCTGGCCGCCACCTTGTCGATCTCGTCGATGAAGACGATGCCGTCGTTCTCGGCCGAGACGAGCGCGCGGCGAACGACCTCGTCCTGGTCGAGCAGTTTGTCGGACTCGTCGTTGATCAGCAGCGCATAGGATTCCTTGACGGTGGTCCGGCGCATCTTCGTGCGCTTGCCGCCCATGGCCTTCTGCATCATGTCGGACAGGTTGATCATGCCGACGCCGCCGGGCATGCCCGGAATCTCGAAGCCCGGCATGCCGCCGGTGCCGGTGTCGGCCACCTCGATCTCGATCTCCTTGTCGTCCAGCTCGCCGTCGCGCAGCTTCTTGCGGAAGGAATCGCGCGTCGCCGGCGACGCGGTCTTGCCCACCAGCGCCTCCAGCACGCGCTCTTCCGCGTTGAGATGGGCGCGCGCCTTGACGTCCTCGCGCATCTTCTCGCGCACGAGGCCGATCGCCACCTCGACGAGGTCGCGCACGATCTGCTCGACGTCACGCCCGACATAGCCCACCTCGGTGAACTGGGTCGCCTCGACCTTGATGAAGGGTGCGCCCGCCAGCCTGGCGAGGCGGCGCGAAAGCTCGGTCTTGCCGACGCCGGTCGGGCCGATCATCAGGATGTTCGTCGGCATCACCTCTTCGCGCATCTGGCCGTCGAGCTGCTGCCGGCGCCAGCGATTGCGCAGCGCGATCGCCACGGCGCGCTTGGCGTCCTTCTGGCCGATGATGAAGCGGTCGAGTTCGGAAACGATCTCACGGGGAGAAAATGTTGTCATGTGGGAGAATGGCTCTCGAAGCGTGGTCAACTCTGCAAGCGCCGCAGATGGGGAGGCGGAAGCCGCTGTGCAATGGCTGGCGGCAGCAGGCCGAGCAGCCCGGACCGCAGCGGGTGCCAGCCGGCGCTGAGCAGCAGCACCAGCGCTCCGAGGACCAGCATCGTCAGCGGCACCGCCGCGCTGGTCCCGAACAACCCCGAGGTTCCGGCCAAGGTCACGAGGGCATAGCCTGCATAAGACAGTCCGGCGACCAAGATGGCGCGTCGGTCGACCAGCAGGGCGACCAGGGCGAGCATGACGAATACACCCAATATTACCCACGCCGTGCCGGCGTCCACCGCGTGGGAGCCCAGGAGAAGACCTCGCACGAGCGAATGGACGACGAGAGGCGCCGCTACCAGATGCAGCCAGAAGGCGATGTCTGCGCGTCGGGTCTGGCGTAGCGGGTCGCTCATGTCGAAGCGCATGGCGAGCGCGAAGATGGCGAGGCCGCAAATCAGAAGCAGTGGCGCAAACGCTGCCGCAACGAAGTCCGGAAACACCGCCGCAAGCAGCCCGATGACGGTGCCCGCCAGCGCCAGCGTGCCGGCGGCGATGGTGATGGGTACGCGAAAGCGGAAATAATGCAGGGCGGTGGCGGCGGCCGTGATCAGCCCTGCGCCGGCCATTGCGAGCGGCTCCTCGATGCCGAGCCGCATTTGTACGAGCAGGCTGTAGCGGCTCGTCCCCGATCCAAGCATCGCAAAAGCGGCTGCGTAGACCGCACAGGCGAACACGAGCAGCAAAAGGATGCTGGGCAGCGCCATGCGACGAATTCGGGTGAAGTATTCCGCCAGCGCCCATGACGCCGCCGCGACGATCACCCCGGTTCCGCCGGCGCCGGCGGCCTGCGCCGAAAAATAGCCGAGCGCGCCGAGAAAAAGAAAGAGACCGATGGCGACGAAGATGTCGCCGAAGCCGGTGATGAAGCGCAACTTCTCATCGTCGTCCTCAGCGGATACGGAGACCGTCGTCCCGGCTTGCATCTCGCGCAGGCCCCGTGCCTGCTCGGCGCTGATCAGGCCGCGTTCGACGGCGGCGGCGAGTGTGGCTGGCGAGATCGCATCACTCTCGGCAGGCATCTCACGCGCCTCCCTGCCAGACGCGGATGGCGTCGACCGGATAGACCAGCATGATGATGTTGAGCGTCAGATTGTCCCGGATGACGAGGCCGACGACGATCTCGAAGGCCAGCGCCAGCGCCACGATCAGCCCCACCGGAAGCTTCGCGGCCATGACGAAGCCGAGCATCATCCACAGCGTGTCGGACATGGAGTTAATGACGCTGTCGCCGAAATAGTCGAGCGAGATCGTGGCTTCGCGGTAGCGGTTGATGATGAAATCACTGTTTTCGGTGAGCTCCCAGGCCGCCTCGATGGCGACCGCGACTGCCAGCCGCCAGCCGACATTGACCCTCGGCATCACCAGGTGCAGCAGGCCGTAGAACAGGAATCCGTGGATAATGTGGGAGAAGGTGTACCAGTCGGCGATGTGCTGGCTGTTTTCGCTGCTCTGGACGGTGCCCTGCCAGAACTTCACCGTGCCGCATTCGCAGATCAGCGGCTGCCCCATCAGGTAGAGCAGGATGCCCTGCGCGGCGACCAGCGCGGCCGCGGCAAGAATCCCGCCCAGCGCGAAGCGGCGCACTGCCGTCTCGTCAGGGGCCGCCGTCGCCTGCGTCATCGGGTTGTTCCCCCATCTCCGGATTGTCGCGCGCCATCAATAGCACGTGCCCGTAAACGGAATGCCTTTCGCCGATCGGCCGGAAGCCGGCCTTCCCGTAGGCGCGGATGGCGCGGGCGTTCCTCGGATCGGGGTCTATGACGACGCGCGGCACCCCCTCCTCGAAAAGCTCGTCGACGAACTGGCTCACGATCGCCGAGCCGTGGCCAACGCCGACCAGGTCAGGCACGCCGATAGTAACGTCGATGCCCAGCGTCCCGAAGGGCTGGTCCCGATACGGGTGGTCGTCCTCGAGATGGGGGTCGTAGGACTGCAGGTAGGCGATCGGCCTGCCGGCGAATTCGACGATCAGCGGCTCGGTCGAGACGCTGTCCATCGCCTCGCGGATCCCGGCGATCGATGCCTCGACCCCATCCGTCCACCATTCGGCCGCATGCGGCTTTGCCAGCCACTCCGCCAGCAGGAGGAGGTCGTCCTCCTCCACCGCCCGGAAGACGTAGCGCGGCGCCGGCCTACGCGGCATCGATGGTTTCCACCACCACGTTGTGGTTGGTGTAGACGCAGATGTCGGCGGCGATCTTCATTGCCTTGCGGGCGATCGTCTCGGCGTCGGCCTCCGTGTCGATGAGCGCGCGGGCGGCGGCCAGCGCATAATTGCCGCCGGAGCCGATCGCCATCACGCCGTGCTCGGGCTCCAGCACGTCGCCGGTGCCGGTGAGCGCGAGCGTCACTTCCTTGTCGGCCACCAGCATCATCGCCTCCAGCCGGCGCAGATAGCGGTCGGTTCGCCAGTCCTTGGCGAGCTCGACGCAGGCGCGCGTAAGCTGGTCGGGATACTGTTCGAGCTTGGCTTCGAGGCGCTCCAGAAGGGTGAAGGCGTCGGCAGTGGCGCCGGCGAAACCGGCAATGACATTGCCTTTGCCGAGGCGGCGTACCTTGCGCGCGTTGCCCTTCATGATGGTCTGGCCGAGG
>JAEUMA010000460.1 GCA_016793565.1 Rhizobiaceae bacterium | reverse complement strand
CGGCCAGGGCCGCTCGGATATTTCCACCGGGGTGGGCTTCTTCGACCACATGCTCGCCCAGCTTTCGCGCCATTCGCTGGTCGACCTGACGGTCAGGGCCAAGGGCGACCTGCACATCGACGACCACCACACTGTTGAGGACACCGGCATCGCCATCGGCAAGGCCCTGGCCGAAGCGCTCGGCGAGCGCCGCGGCATCATGCGCTATGCGTCGATCGACCTTGCCATGGACGAGACGCTGACCCGCGCGGCGATTGACGTGTCGGGCCGGCCCTTTTTGGTATGGGACGTGAGATTCTCGGCGCCCAAGATCGGCGCGTTCGATACCGAGCTCGTGCGCGAGTTCTTTCACGCCTTGGCGCAGAACGCCGGCGTGACGCTGCACGTCGCCAACCTTTATGGCGCCAACAACCACCATATCTCCGAGACCTGCTTCAAGGCGGTGGCCCGGGTGCTGCGCGCCGCGACCGAGCGCGATCCACGCCAGCCGGACGCGGTGCCCTCCACTAAGGGCAGTCTGAAAGGATAACGCCGTGGCCAGCTACATCGTCATGGAGCCGCCGCAAGCCGCGGCGCCGGGCGAGGCGCGCATCGTGCACGACGGTTTCACGCTGCTCGCCTTCCTGTTCGCGCCGTTCTGGCTCGCCTGGCACCGGCTTTGGATCGAGGCCGCCGTGGTCTTCGCCCTCCAGCTGCTGATCGGCGCGCTCGGCGAGGCATACGGTCAGCTTCTGCCGGCCTCGCTGCTCTCGCTTCTCGTCTCGCTCTATGTCGGGCTGGAGGCCTCCGCCCTGCGGGTCGCCGGCCTGCGCCGCCGCGATTTCACCGAATGGGGTGTCGTCGACGCCGGCAGCTATGCCGATGCCGAGGCGCGTTATGCCGCCGCGCTCGAAGCGGAAGCTACGGCGCGTCCCGCCGCTCCGGTGGTCGGAGCGAAGGCGGTGTCGGGCGTATCGCAGTCCGCTGCGCCGGCGCTTGGGCTGCTCGGCTATACGGGACACTGAGCAATGCGTGTCGCCATCATCGACTACGGCTCCGGCAATCTGCGCTCGGCCACCAAGGCGTTCGAACGTGCGGCTCGTGAGGCCGGCATCGCCGCCGAGATCGATCTCACCGCCGATCCGGAGCGCGTGCGCCACGCCGACCGCATCGTGCTGCCGGGCGTCGGCGCCTATGCCGACTGCGCCGCCGGCCTGCGCGCGGTCGACGGCATGTGGCAGGCGGTTGAGGAGACGGCCATCGCGAGGGCGCGACCGTTCCTCGGTATCTGTGTCGGTATGCAGCTGATGTCCGAGCGCGGCCTTGAGAAGACCATCACCCGCGGCTTCGGCTGGATCGCCGGCGATGTGAAGGAGATCGTTCCGGCCGACCCCGCCCTCAAGGTGCCGCAGATCGGCTGGAACACGATTCACGTGAAACATCCGCACCCGCTGTTTGCCGGAATCCGCACCGGTGACGACGGGCTGCACGCCTATTTCGTGCACTCCTATCACCTGGAAGCAAGACGGCCGGAGGACGTGCTGGCCGTGGCCGACTATGGTGGCATCGTCACCGCTGCCGTCGCGCGAGGCAACCTCGCCGGCACACAGTTCCATCCTGAAAAGAGCCAGGCGCTCGGCCTGGCCCTGATTGCCAACTTTTTGAGGTGGAAGCCGTGACCACGAAAAAGGGCTACTGGATCGCGCTGGTCGACGTGACCGACCCGGACAACTATCCGAAATACATGGCGGCGAACAAAGCCGCGTTCGACAAATACGGCGCGAAGTTCTTGGTGCGCGGTGGTGAGGGGCAGGTCGTCGAAGGACCGGCCGCCTCGCGCCGCGTCGTCATTGAGTTCGAGTCCTACGCTCGGGCGCTCGACTGCTTCCACTCGGCGGAATACCAGGCGGCGCTGAAGATTCGGCGGGCCTATTCGACGGCGCATCTGGCCATAGTGGAAGGCGTCTGACCGTGATTCTCTTTCCCGCCATCGACCTCAAGGGCGGCCAATGCGTGCGCCTCAAGCTGGGCGACATGGACCAGGCCACCGTCTACAACGCCGATCCCGCCGCGCAGGCGAAAGCCTTCGAGGACCAGGGCTTTTCCTGGCTGCACGTGGTCGATCTCGACGGCGCCTTCGCGGGGCAGAGCCGCAATGGCGCCGCGGTCGAGGCTATCCTGCGCGCGACCAGGAATCCGGTTCAGCTCGGCGGCGGCATCCGCACGCTGGAGCATATCGAGGCCTGGCTGGAAAAGGGCCTTGCGCGCGTCATCCTCGGCACCGTGGCGGTGCGCGATCCCGACCTGGTGAAGCGCGCCTGCCGGCTGTTCCCCGGAAGGGTGGCCGTGGGTATCGACGCGCGCGGCGGCAAGGTGGCGGTCGAGGGCTGGGCGGAAGCCTCGACGCTCGGCGCGGTGGAGCTGGCGAAAAAGTTCGAAGGCGCCGGCGTGGCGGCCATCATCTACACCGACATCGACCGGGACGGTGTGCTGGCCGGCATCAACTGGGACGCCACCATCGCACTGGCCGACGCGGTGTCGATCCCGGTGATCGCCTCGGGCGGGCTGGCTTCCCTGGCCGACATCCGCCGCCTGACCATGCCGGACGCCGCGAAACTGGAAGGCGCCATCTCCGGCCGCGCGCTCTACGACGGCCGCATCGACCCGGCCGAGGCGCTGGCCATCCTAAAAAGATGAGTGGATAGAATCACTTAGCGTGTCGATCTATCTATTTGAAAAGTTTATGTTATTTATTGACAGCTCGAAATTTCGAGACTATATAGAGGAAAATGGATTGGGGTCTCCCGGTCGGCGCTGGGCCTTGGAGTAATCCGAGGCCCTTCGGCTATTCAGGGCACGATGATACCGCGACTGGGTCGCCCGTATCGTTTGCTCCGATAGATTTTTCTTTCAATGAGGTCGAATGCCCGATTGGCTTGGCCTTTTCGGAAAATGCTGAGGCCCATCGGACGTGCCGTCAGGTCGGCGACCTGCATTCCAATCGAGTTCGTCTTCTTGTCCACGAAGTGAACCTCGAAGCCTTCGAAGGGGGTCGCAATGTCATTCTGACCGGCGACGATCCGATGAAATTCGAGTTCCAGTTCGACGTCCTCTTTCCTTCCCCGCTTCTCAAAAATGAAATGGGTTCGTTTGCCAATCTGGCCTTTGCGCTTTAAAAAGTGGAACGCTTGTTGGAGACAGACACGAAGCGAAATTGCGTATGGGTTTTCCGGGAAAAGGTCGAACTTCAGTTCAGGCTTCAGAATGACAGAGCCAAATATTGTGAACGGACTACGCTGAAGGCATGACGCCAGATCAGAGAGAAACGACTCCCGCACGACCCTGTCCGTAAGAATCCTGAATTCTTTGCTCTGTTTCCTAATATCATGCTCATGGAGCACGATAGCGTCATGTCCGAAATAGCGAAACTTTAGGCGCTGAAAATTGGGAACCACCCGCGAGCAATATGTTTCTTTTTGAAACGCGCACAGGGACAAAGAAAAAACTGGATAGTC
>JAEUMA010000445.1 GCA_016793565.1 Rhizobiaceae bacterium | reverse complement strand
GGCGGTGGCCTGCGCGTACGGCCGGGCGAGGCCTCGCTTGCCCATCACGGCGTGCTGTTCCTCGACGAGCTCCCGGAATTCACGCCGCAGGTGCTGGACTCGCTGCGCCAGCCTCTGGAGACCGGCGAATGCGTCATCGCGCGCGCCAACAGCCGTGTCACCTACCCCTCGCGTGTACAGCTGGTGGCGGCGATGAACCCGTGCCGTTGCGGCAAGGCGGGAGAGCCAGGCTATCGCTGCGCACGCGGGCCGCGCTGCATGGCGGACTACCAGGCCCGCATTTCCGGGCCGCTGCTCGATCGCATCGACCTGCGCATAGAGGTTCCGGCCGTCTCGGCGGGCGATCTGATCCGGCCCGGTGCCGCCGAGGCCAGCGCTGCCGTGGCCGCCCGTGTGGCCGCCGCGCGCGCCGTGCAAGCGCATCGCTACGAAAGGCTCGGCCTGGGCCAGGCCGTCACCAACGCGCAATCCAGCACCTCGGTGATCGACCGGGTGGCTGTGCCGGACACCGCCGGCGCCAGCCTGCTGCGCGAGGCGGCGGAGAAGCTCGGATTCTCAGCCCGCGCCTATCATCGCGTGCTCAAGGTGGCGCGTACGCTCGCCGATCTCGACGGCAGCGAAGCGGTCGGCCGCCTGCATCTGGCCGAGGCGATCTCTTTTCGTATGGCGGGGGAGCGGCTGGCGCAGGCGGCGTAGAGCAGTCATGTTCGTACGATCGGCGTGCCGGCCGGCGAGGTTGTCGCACAGGCGCCGTATCGAAAGCTGCGGTGAAACACGACGCTGGACTACGTTTTGCCGCCCGCCCTCCGGCGTATGCGCTACGGCTCAAGGGCGGCATGGCAAATAGCCTGGCCCGATTGCGATGATGTCCGCGGCGGTTCCTCTGCGCCGGCGTGCGCAGAAACTTCCTCGTCAGTGGACGGCGCCGACCAGCGTCGTCTGGCCTTCGCGGATCGAGACCCATCGTCCGGTGTTGTCGGCCGCCTGCCGCTTGAGGAAGCGGTAGCCGGTCTCGTCCCAGGGCTTCACCGCGTCGTTGAGATTGTCGAGGATGAAGTCGCCCTTGTCGGTTCGCACCGTCAGCACGGCGTGGCCTTCGCCGTCCGGCTTGCGGACGACCGTGATCAGCAGATCGGCCAGCGACATGCCGAGCCTGTTCAGCTGCCGCCGCTTCTCCAGCACGTAGTCCTCGCAGTCGCCGTAGCCGTCGGGATAGGCCCAGACCTCGTCCTTGCCGTTGTGGTCGATGTCGGTCATCGGGCTGTTGGCGCGGTTCTCGTCGCGGTTCACACCGGTCAGTTCCTGCCACAGCGCGTCCGTGATGGTGGCTGGCCCGAGGTCGCGGGGCCGGATGGAACATTCGCCGGGATTGGCCTTGCAGAACTCGTAATGGCCGATCGGCTGCGAGGTCAGCCCCCCGGTGGCCATCACGCCCGAGGCATGCGCGGAAACAGCCGAGGCCAGCACCGCGCCTGCGCAAGCGATAAGGAAGTCGCGCGCAACAGCACGCGGCCCAGCGGAGGAAACCATGACCCCGGCCCCGACAGCACTTATTGTTAATTAACGAAAAGTTAAGTGCTATCCTGCGGCACTGTCAATTGATGCGCCGCGGCCTAAGCACGGATCGTCACGCACTTCATGGTGACAGCGGCGAATATGCAACATTCGCGCCTCGGCTCGTTGCCGGCCGAACGCAAGCTGTGCCGTTTCGGCACAGAGTTTTGGTTTGCGGGACGATCAGGCTTTGCGTGTGCGCACCAGCCGGGGTGTGGTCCTCACGCGCGCGTCGCGGCCATAGCTGGTGATGAAGTCGACGATGCGCGGCACGATCTCGGAGCGGAAGCGCGAGCCGTTGAACACGCCGTAGTGGCCGACCTTCGGCTGGACGTAGTGGGCGCGCATGTCGGCAGGGATGTTCAGGCACAGATCCTGGGCGGCCTGCGTCTGGCCGAGGCCGGAAATGTCATCGTTCTCGCCTTCGATCGTCAGCAGCGCCACGTTGCGGATCGCCGAGGGCTCCACGGGCACGCCCCGGTGCAGCATTTCGCCCTTGGGCAGGGCGTGGCGCACGAATACCGTCTCCACCGTCTGCAAATAGAATTCGGCGGTCAGGTCCATCACCGCGAGATACTCGTCATAGAACTCGCGGTGCTTTTCGGCGTTGTCGCCGTCATGCTTCACGAGGTGCATGAAGAAGTCTTTGTGAGCGATGATGTGGCGGTCGAGATTCATGCCCATGAACCCCGAAAGCTGCAGGAAGCCCGGATAGACTTCGCGGGTGAATCCCGGCTCCGGCCACGGAACCTGCATGATGACGTTGTCGCGGAACCAGCCGATCCCCTTCTTCTCTGCCAGCAGATTGACCGCGGTCGGGTTGCGGCGCGTATCGACCGGGCCACCCATCAGCGTCATGGTGGAGGGCGCGAAGCGGTCGCCGCGCGCCTCCATAACCGCCGCCGCGGCCAGCACCGGCACAGATGGCTGGCAAACGCCCATCACATGGGTGTCGGGGCCTAGCGCGTGCAGCATGTCGATGACGTAGTCGATATAATCGTCCAGGTCGAAGCGACCCTCGGTCACCGGCACCATGCGGGCGTCCGCCCAGTCGGTGATATAGACGTCTGCGTAGGGCAGCAGCGCTTCCGCAGTTCCCCGCAGCAGCGTCGCGTAGTGGCCGGACATCGGCGCCACGATCAGCAGCTTGGGATCGGGCCGCCGCTCCGCCGGCAGCGCCCGCTCGAACCGGATCAGCTGGCAGAACGGCCGCGACCACACCACGCGTTCGGCAACCGGCACCGTCTTCCAGTCCACCACCGTCTTGTCGAGGCCGAAGGCCGGCTTGCCGTAGCGGCGAGTCGTGCGTTCGAACAATTCCGCCATGCCGGCGATCGAACGGCCCCAGGACGTGTGCGACCACGGATTGAGTGGATTGCTATAGAACAGGCGGACGGCGTCGGCATAGGCCCGGGCGGGCTGCAACGCCGCGTGGTTCAGCTCATAGGCCTGGTAGAACATCGACGACCCCGCTGCGGCTGCGCGCACTCACCCGCCACGTCTCTTGACGGACTGAGGCTAGCAGGGTTTGGTTGCAGTGCAATAGTCACCCAGCGTCAGCCCTGCATCGATCTTGGTCCAAATGCTTGAAAAAGCATATGACTGACCGACGCCGGCTATGTGAATGTCGGCGTGTTGCCCCGCAGCATCAGTCGAATCCTTCGACCAGCAGCAGTTCGGCCTCGGCATACTGAGAGCGGATCGCGCGCGCGGCGGAATATTCCGGCGAGTGGTAGCAGTCGTGCGCCGCCTGCAGGGAGGGGAACTCGATCACGACGTTGCGGGCCCAGTCGCGGCCCTCGCACGCCTCATGGGCACCGCCGCGGGCGAGGAAGCGCGCGCCGAAGCGCTCGAAGGCCGGCTTCGCCGTGGCGACGTAGCGCTGATAGTTTTCCGCGTCATGCACGTTCACATGCGCGATCCAGTATCCCTTGGCCATATCTTCCTCCCGCTTCAGGCAGACTGCATTTCGGCAACGATTGCGCGCGCCGCCTCGCGCGGATCGGGCGCCTGCACGATCGGCCGCGCAATGACGAGGTGGCTGGCCCCGGCGCGGATCGCCGCAGCCGGCGTCATCACGCGCTTCTGGTCGCCGGCGGCGGCACCGGCCGGCCGAATGCCCGGAGTGACCACCGCCAGATCCGGCCCCACGATGGACCGCACCGCGTTTGCCTCCTCGGCAGAGCAGACGATGCCGCCCATGCCGGCGAGCGCGGCCTGCTCCGCGCGGCGCAGCACCAGCGTGTGCGGATCGTATTCGTAGCCCGCGTCGATCATGTCCTGCTCGTCCATCGAGGTAAGCACTGTCACCGCCAGCAGGCACAGGTTCGAGCCGCTGGCTGCGGCCACCGCCGCCCGCATCGCCTTGGGATAGGCATGCAGCGTCAGCATCGACACCCCCATGCGGGCGATGTTCTCGACCCCCTTGGCGACGGTGTTGTCGATGTCGAGAAGCTTCATGTCCAGAAAGACGCCGGTGCCGCCGGCGGCGAGGTCGCGGGCGAATTCGAGGCCGCCGGCGAAGGCGAGCTGATAGCCGATCTTGTAGAATGAGACGACGCCGTCCAGCTTGCGCACCATCGCCTCGGCCTCGCCCAGCGTAGGCACGTCGAGGCCGACGATCAGGCGCCCGTCCGCTTTGCCGCTCACGCTTCGGTCCTCGCCGACAGCAGCGTCGCGCACTCCATCAGGCGGGCGCAGAGCCGCGTCATGCCCTTGCGCAGGCGCTCGTCGCGGAAATCGCCGTGCTCGTCGAAGGCGTCGCCCGCCCGCGGCACGGAAACCTGCGGCGCGATCACCTCCATGCCGATATGCGAGAGCACGGCGCGCAGGTGCGCCGCCGAGCGGATGCCGGCGAAATGGCCTTCCGACGACGAGCAGATCGCGGCGACCTTGCCGTTAAACGGCGTCACGGGCTTGCCGCCGTCCTTGTGCACGCGGCTCACCCAATCGATGGTGTTCTTGACCAGCGGCGGGATCGAGCCGTTGTATTCCGGCGTGCAGATGAGAATGCCGTCGTGCCGGTGGAAGTGGCGCGCAAGCTTCACGGCGTTGTCCGGCAGTCCCTGCTCGCGCTCCAAATCCTCATTCATCAAGGGAAGCGGATAGTCGGCCAGCGATAGGCGGGTCACGTCCGCGCCCTGCACGGCCAGTTCCTTCATCGCGGCGTCGGCGGTACGGCCGCTATAGGCGCCGCTGCGCGTGGAGCCGGCGAACAGCAGGATCCTGGGTGTCAGGCCGGCGAGATCGACGCCCACGCTCAGTTGCCGCGCCCCTGCCGGTAGACCCACAGCCGGGTCGGCGGGATGTTGCGGATGACGAAATCGAAGTGCCGGACGCTGTAGTCACCCAGGCCGGGCGGCACCGGCGACTTGGGGCCGTAGGTGAGTTGTACCACGGGGCGGCCGCGCGGGATGCGGCCGAGAAGATCCTCGAGATAGGCGACCCGCCGCTCGACCGGGAAATTGAGCAGCGGCACCCCCGAAACCACGCAGTCGAACATCGTGCCGGCATGTT
>JAEUMA010000271.1 GCA_016793565.1 Rhizobiaceae bacterium | reverse complement strand
AAGTGGCGGCCAGAGGCGTGAGGTGTGGACGACGGAGAGGAGACACACGGTATCGTCGACAATCTGGTTGATGATCCGATAGCTTGGATGTGGGATCGCCTCGCGGGTTCCAGCTATCGAGCCGATCCGACCCACGAATGGCTGTGACCCGAGGTAAGCCGCCGTGGTTTCGATGCGGCTTCGCATCCGCCTCGCTGCTGCGGGATCTTCACGCCAGATGTAAGAGACTATCCCGGCGAGTTCGCGTCTAGCCTTGGCGGTCCAAAGGAGCTTCACTCAGCGGCCTCGCGGTTCTTGCGCTCAAGATCCGCGATCACCTCATCCATATGGGCTTTGACCTCTTCCTGCGTGTAAGTGCGCCCTGCTGCGATATCCATCCGCGCCGCTTCGACCTTGCGCCGCAGGAACTCGACATATTCGCGATCCTGGTTGACGTAGTCGCGCATGAACTCGCGCACGATCTGCGAAGCCGGACGGTCACCGTGCTTTGCGGCAGCCATGAAGGCGTCGCGCAGCTCCGGCTCGAGCTTCATCGTGAAGACGGCTTCCTTGGCCATGGCACACGCTCTTTTGATACTGACGCAGTATATACCGCGTCAGTACTCATGAACAATCGCGTCCGACCTCAAAGCGGCATCGTCGTGTAGTCGCCCTCGGGCTCGTAGAGGCCGTCCTCGATCGACGTGCGATGCACGACCACGAGCTTGCCGCCCTCCACCTTGGAGATATTCTGGTGGCCGAAGACCTGGTGGATCTTGCCGTTGAACACCTTGTCGCCCTGCGGGTGCTCCGGCCCTTCCTTGAACTCGGTCAGCGCCTCCGTCGCCTCCACCAGCTTGGCGCGGTCCTGCGGCCCCTGATAGCCGGCGTCCTCCATCGCCTTCTTGATGACGTAGAGCGTTTCCCAGCAGCCGAACATATGGGCGGCGGTGGAAACGTCCGCCGCGTCGCCGACGGCAGCGCCGTTGTCGTCGATGCCGACGGCGGCGCGATAGGCCTTCTGCGCATCGCTGTCATTGGACTGCGCGTAGCGCGGAGAGCCCTCCCAGAAATGCGTGCCGTCGATGAACTCCAGGCCAGGACTGTTGATGTCGACCGCCTCGAGGCTGTCGATGAAGCCGAACAGCTGCGGCTTGTTCGAGCCGTAGAACTCGCCCAGTTCCTTGACGAAGGTCAGCACGGCCGGCCCTACCATGACGTGGTAGAGCACTTCCGTCTCGGCCGGAATCTGCGGGAAATAGCGGGTGAAGGAACTCTCGGTCGGCGGAATGGCGATCTGGCCGATCACCTCGGCACCCTGCGCCTTGAGCGCCGGTGGCAGGTAGTCGCGATGATCGTAGCCGAAGGCGAAATCCGGGAAGATCATGGTGACCTTCTTGCCGACATTGCCGGCGATCCACGGCGCCATCGCCTGGATCTGGCTCTTCACGTCGGTGATGCCCGGCTGGAAGCACCAGCGGTTAAGCTTGGTGGAGGCGACGTGATGGCCCTCGCTGACGACGTAGTAAGGGATCTTCAGTTCCCCCGCCGCAGGGGCCGAGCCGATGACGACATGGCTGAACAGCGTACCGTAGACAACGTCGGCCTTGTGCTGGCCGGCGAATTTGGCGACCACCTCGGCGCCGCGCTTCGGGTCGGTGCCGTCGTCCTCCGTGATGATCTCGACCTGCCGGCCGTTGATGCCGCCGGCCGCGTTGATCAGCTTGACGGCGGCGTCCGTGGTCTTCTCGTACCAGCGGCCATAGGCCGCGCCGATGCCGGTGCGGTGGGCCTGGAAGCCGATCCTGATCGGCTGAGAGCTCTGCGCCTGCGCATAGCGCACGAAGCCCGGTCCGGCGGCAAAGGCGGCGGTGGCGGCCAACCCCTTCAGCGCCGTGCGGCGGGATAGTCCTGCGGCCTTGCGGCCAAAGATTCCGGTGTCGTCGGCCATCGCTGTTCCCCTATTGTTTAGCCCCGGGGTCAGCGAATTCCTCCTTCCGAGGAAGGCGGCGCCAAGCCCCCAAGAAACGCTTCTGCATGAACTAAATCACCAAAGCCAGGGCGTGGCAACCGAGCGCTAGAGCGGTTCACGGTCAGATGGAATCGTTCTGCCAGAGGCAATTCGATCCCAAGGTCGAGGCGGGTGTGGCAGGTCCGACGTGGTGCATCGGACAAGACGCACGCCGAAGGATTTGGGTCGAATTGACCCGGCCCGCAGGGTTTGCCGCTGGCGGATGCCCGCTGCGTCAGGCACCGGTTGGCGAGGACAGCAACCACAGGCCCATAACGGTGTAGAGGACCATCAGAATGCCGAGCGGAAGCTGCCCGGCGAGCAGCCTGCCATCGGCAGGGCGCAGCCGGTCGGCCAGCGCGTGAGCGACTGATACCGCCACGACATGCGCCAGGATGATGGCGCCGGACTGGAGGTTCCAGATCACCCATGCCGCCTCATGGCCCATGACGATGCCGGCCTCGACGTTCCAGTGCGCGGTCCCGAACAGGTTCCAGCCGAGCGAGAAGGGGTCGGACATGGCGACGAGCGCATACTGGCCGTTGACCAGAAGCAATGTCAGATAATGTGCGAAGAGATAGCCGAGAGCGATCGGCACCAGCGACCAGACGAGCAATCCGGCGGCCCGGAGTGGCGGTGTCGGATCGGCGGACAGGCGCAGGCCGGCCCAGACCGCCATCAGGAACGCCGCCGCAAGCGCCACGAAGGCACCTGCCAGGCCGAGGCTGTTGATGACGGTCATGGCGCTGCGGCCGGGAAAGTCGAGCGGATTGATGCCGTTGAGGCCCAGCCAGAAAAAGGTGCGCGAAAGTCCGTCGAAGGTGACCGAGGCGAGCGCCAGAAGAATGAGCAGCGTTCCGCTGAGCGGCAGCGGCGCGACGGACTGAAGCCGGGCGCCGGGGAAGCAGAGTGCCAGCCGCCGCCCGCCGGCATCGACGATGCCGAAGCGCGCGACCATGCCCAGGAACGCGCTGAGGAATTCGCAACGACCGAGCCAACGCACGTAACCGAACAGCGCGATACCAGCGAAGGTCGTCAACCAATAGGCGAGCACCACCGTTGCGAGCCGGGACGGATCGTCCGGCGCGAGATCAATCAGCTCGAACCAGGCCATACCCGCAAGTCCGAGCACGGCCGGCCAGTAGCCCGTCCTTCGAGGGAGCCTCAGCGCGGGCGTGCCGACGAACGGCCTCACCAGCCGGCATGGTCCGTACCAGGGATTGATCGCTGCCCACAGATTGCCCAACGCGCCCTGCGCGAGCGTGAGCCCGACCCAGAGCAAGGTCCAGAAGAACAAGGGCAGAGGGTTCGAGAGGGGATCTCGGCTGCCGAAGAACCCCGCCGCTACCAGAAGCATGGTGAGCGCGAAGGAGATCAGGCTGAGCAACAGACGCACGCCCGGCAAGCCGAAGGGGAGCCGTAGCCGACGGTCGAGCACCGCCCGTAGGGTGCCAGGCCTGACGAAACCCAGCAGGAGGAAGCTCGCCGCCACAGCCGCGGCGCCTGCTGCAAGGTAGTGGCCGGTGGGCAGGAGAAGCACATGACCGCGATCGGCCGCATGCGCGAAGGCGGATGAAGGAATGATCGAAACAACAGCGGCGATGGCCGATGCCATGGCGGCAAGATTTCGAGCATATCCTGCGGGCAAAGGCTGACACCCCTTCGCATCCCTCTCAAGGGAGGGAGACGTCCAGCAGGACAGAGGGGGAGCGAACGAACTCATCCGTTCGCAATCTGTCTGGAAAACCCTCTGATGGCGAGGTCAGAAATCCTCGCATCACCAGTCGGCGGCACTAACCCCCCAGCCGGAGCGCCTGGTGACGGCCCGACCTGGAAGGATCGCCCTACACCCGCACGGCGTGGCTGACCCGCTCATCACCGCCGAAGACACGGATGTAGCGGGCGATCTCCTCGGGGTCGCCCGTCGCCTTCTCCGGATTGTCGGAGAGCTTGACGGCCGGCCGGCCGTTGGCCTCGGTGACCTTGCAGACCAGCGAGATGGCGTTCAGCTGCGTCGTCGGCACAGGCGCGCAATCCTCGAAGTCGTTGGTGAGGTTGGTGCCCCAACCGAATGACATGCGCACCCGGCCCTCGAAATGCTTGTAGGTTTCTATGATCGTGTCGACGTCGAGACCGTCCGAGAAGATCAGCAGTTTTTGGCGCGGGTCGACGCCCTTTTCCCGCCACCAGGTTATGATCTTCTCGCCGGCCTCGATTGGCGGTGCGCTGTCGGGGCGGAAACCGGTCCAGCCGGCGATCCAGTCGGGCGCGTCGCGAAGGAAGGCAGCCGAGCCGAAGGCGTCGGGCAGCACGATCAGCAGATTGCCGCCATAGTAGCGCTGCCAGTCCTGCAGCACGCGGTAGGGCGCCGAACGCAGTTCCTCGTCGCTCTCGGTCAGCGCGGCGAACACCATGGGCAACTCGTGCGCGTTGGTGCCCAAAGCCTCGAGATCGGTGTCCATGGCGAGCTTGACGTTGGAGGTGCCGGTGAAAGCCTCGCCTATACCTTCCTTCAACGCCTCCACACACCAGCGCTGCCACAGGAAACCGTGGCGGCGGCGGGTGCCGAAATCGGAGATCTTCAGGCCCGGAAGCTGCTTCAGCCGCTCGGTCTTGGCCCACATTTTGGCCTTGGCGCGGGCGTAGAGCACGTCGAGCTCGAACGGGCCGAAGGACTTCATCGCGGCGCGTGAGCGAAGCTCGTTGATGATGGCCAGCGCCGGGATTTCCCACAGGGTCGTGTACATCCACGGGCCATGGAACTGCAACTCGTACTGACCGTCACGCTTGGTAAGTTCGTATTCCGGCAGGTGGAAATCGGCCAGCCAGGCCAGGAACTCCGGCTGAAAAATCTGCTTGCGGCCGTAGAAAGTATTGCCGGCCAGCCAGATCATTTCCTTCTTCGAAAAACGCAGAGTGCGTGCATGGTCCAGCTGCTCGCGCAGTTGGTGCTCGTCTATCTCTTCCGCGAGCTTTACCGAAGTCGTCCGGTTGATCAGCGAGAAGGTAACGTCCACCTTGGGATAGACGCCCCAGATCATCTGCAGCATCAGAAGCTTGTAGAAATCCGTATCGAGCAGGCTGCGCACGATCGGATCGAGCTTCCAGGTGTGGTTGTAGACGCGCCGCGCGATATCGGTCTTGGTCATGATCGGGCCTTCATGCCGCTTTTCCTCCGGGCAAGGCCCTTGTCTGCGCCTATATCACCAATTTGCGAGCCGCGCGTGATGCCAGCCGCCGTCGGCGGAAAAAACTCCGCTGTGCCAGTCGCTTGCCCTCAAGCGATCGCTTCGAAGGCCGCACGCAGCGGTGTCGGGATGGGCACGGGGCGCCGCGTGGCGCGGTCGACATAGACGTGCACGAAAAACCCCTCGGCCGATGCACTTTGCTCGGCGTTGCGGAAGAGGCCGATGCGGTAACGTACCGAGGAGTTGCCGATCTTTTCCACCGCCAGCCCGGCGGTCACAAGGTCGGGAAAGCCCATCTCGCCGCGATAGCGGCAACCGGTCTCCACCACCATGCTGATTACGGGGTCATGGTGGGGATCGAGCAACTCCTGATCCATTAGCCAGCCGTTCACGGCCGTGTCGAACAGCGAATAGTGCACGACGTTGTTCAAATGGCCGTAGAGGTCGTTGTCCATCCAGCGTGTCGGTATAGGACGGAACACGCGGTAGCTGGCCCTGGTTGTCGGCGCCTGTCTATCCACCACTGCACGCTCCATCCCGCCGGAAGCCCAAGCTTTGCCATATCGGCATCGGCGGCAGGCCGCAACGGGCGGTGCTTGCTAAGTCAGCGACAGCACGGCGGCGGCGAAATCCTCTGGCGCCTCGCGGGGAACGTCGTGGCCGACGCCCGGCAGGACAAGCCGGCGATACGGCCCCGAAAAATGCGCCGCGGCGGTGTCCGTGGACGGCGGTGGATCGACCCCGTCGTCGCCGCCCACGAGCACGACCGCCGGCACCGCGATATCCGGCTGAGCCTCGAGCCGGCGTTCGATCTCCGCATAGGCCGGGTCGCCCTCGACGAGGCCGAAGCGATGGCGGTAGGAGTGGATCACCACGTCGACGAAATCCGGATTGTCGAACGCCTCGGCCGTACGCGCGTAGTTCGTCTCGTCGAAGGCCCATGTCGGCGACCACAGGCGCCACAGCAGCCGGCAAAGCTCCCGGCGGTTCGCCGCCAGGCCCCTGCGGCCTCGCTCGGCATGAAAATAGTACTGGTACCAGTAGCGGTGCTCTTCCTCAGGAGCGACGGGA
>JAEUMA010000427.1 GCA_016793565.1 Rhizobiaceae bacterium | reverse complement strand
CACTATCGCCCGGCTCGTCGAAGGCGGGATGTCCGTCATACTCATCTCGTCAGACATCGACGAGGTGCAGAAGATGTCGCACCGGCTCTACGTTCTGCGCGATGGCCGTACCGTCGCCGAATTCGATTCCGCGCGAGCCACCCACAGCGAAATCCTGAATTCAGCCTTCGGCGTCGCGACGTCGCCGGCCCTTCACTGAAGCGCGCAAGGATGATGGCATGACCGATCAGACAATCGCCGAAAGAAGCGCCTTGCCGCTGGCGGCCAATGCGTCTCTGATCAAATGGGTTCGCAACTATGCGATCGTGATTTTCGTTGCGCTGTTCTTCGTCATTCTGACGATCATCGCGCCGAACTTCGCGTCGGCGCGCAACATCTTCAACGTGCTGGACCAGAATGCGCCGCTGATGCTGACGGCGATGGGCACCACGCTCGTCATCATGACCGGCGGGTTCGACCTCTCGTCCGGCAAAATCCTCTCCCTGGCCGGCGTGGTAGGCGCCAAGGTCGCCGTCGTCACGGGCAGCGCCATAGCCGGCGTCGCCGTCGGCATTTTCTCCGGCATCCCGGCCGGAATGCTCAACGGGTTCCTGGTCGGGCGTCTGAAGCTGAACTCGTTCCTGCTGACGCTGGCGACCGGCCTGCTGCTCAGCGGCATCGCCATGTTCGTGACGGCCGGCTACAGCTTCGATCTCTCCGGCAACGCCGCCTTCCGCTACCTCGGTTCCACCCGCTACGGCATCGTGCCGCTCTCGGTGATCGTCTGTGCGATCGTCTTCGTGCTGCTGACGATCCTCATGCGCTACACGGTCGTCGGGCGGCAGATACTGGCCGTCGGCAGCAATACGGAGGCCGCGCGGCTTTCGGGCCTGTCGGTCGGCCGCGTCAAGCTCATCGCCTATGCGATCGGCGGCGCGGCCGCCGCGACCGGCGGAATGATCCTCACGACACGCACAGGCGTCGGCGGGGTCTATACGGACGCGCCCACGCTCACGCTCAACGCGATTGCCGCGGTGGTGATCGGCGGCACGGCCATCACCGGCGGCTCGGGCGCGATATGGCGCACCGTTCTCGGCGTGCTGCTGCTGGCGCTGACCCGCAACGCGCTCAACCTTCTGAACATCCCGCCCTACTGGCAGGAAGCGGTGTCGGGTCTGATCATCATCATCGCGCTGCTCGCCAATACGCGGCGGTAGGGGCAGGGGGCGGAGCATGAGCGAGGTTCGAAGTCCCGACAGGGGAGACAGCCATGCGGCGCCTCTCGTCGCCGCCGTGCTTATCAATGTGGCGATGGGAGTGATTTACGTCTGGAGCCTGTTCCTGCTCCCACTCGAGACTTTTCTCGCTCGGCCGCGGGCCGATCTCAGTATCGTAGCGTCCGTTGCGCTCGTCGCCTTCACGATAGGCGTTGTGGTCCACGACCGCCTGCTGAAACGCCTGGGATCGGTGCGGTTTACCGCGCTGGCTTTTGCCTGCGCTGCCGGCGGTCATCTGCTGTTTGCGGTGCTGGCCACATATCCTGGCCTTGTGCTGGGCTATGGTGTGCTGTTCGGGCTGGGCGCCGGCCTGGGTTATGGGTTGGCACTCGCGCTTGCCACTGCCGTTCCCGACAGGTTGAGGGCGTTGGCCATCGGCATGGCGATGGCGGCGTTTGCGTCCAGCGGCATTGTGCTGCCGCTGCTGTTGGGGCCGCTGATCCGGGCGGCTTCCCCTCCTGCAAGCTTCGCCGCGATCGGAGCGGGAATGCTGTTGGCCGGCCTGTTGGTCGCAGGCCTGCTCCGCCGGGCAGCCAAAGACCGCTCCGTCGATGGCG
>JAEUMA010000407.1 GCA_016793565.1 Rhizobiaceae bacterium | reverse complement strand
TGCCGGTGGCGACGAGTTCGTCGGCGACATGGTGCGGCACGCGGCTCATCACGCCGCCCTCGGTGCTGCCGTACTGGTTGTGCCAGTGGAAGCCGTAGCGCTCCAGCATCTCCTTATGCAGTTCCTTCGGCAGTCCGGCATGGATGGCGAGCCGGATGCGGTGGTCGCGCTCGGCGGGGCCTGGCGTGCCCTTCATCAGCAGCGCCGGAACCGAGGCGATCGACAGGATCTCTGTCGCGTCATATTCCGTAACCACCTCCCAGAAGCGCGACACCGAGAAGCGGCGCATCGCCACCAGCGTGCCGCGCGAGGCGAGCGAAGTGAGCAGCTGGATCGCCGGATCCGCATAGTAGAAGGGCAGGCAGCAGAGCTGCCGGTCCTGCCAGCCGCGGCGGAACAGGCGCAGGTCGATGTCGATCACGCGCAGCCACCAGCCGTGGTGCAGCAGGCATCCTTTCGGCGCGCCCGTAGTGCCGGAAGTATAGTAGACGGTGATGATGTCCTCGCGCTCGCATTCGACCTTGGAGAAGTCGAGAGGCTCGGCGGCATCCTCATAGGCCTTCAGTCCGTTGGGCTCCTCGCCGTCGACCACCACGATGTGCTTGAGCTTAGCCGAGTTGCCGCGCACCGCCTCGATGATCGGCAGCTGCGGCTTGCCGCAGATCGCCACCGTGGGCGTGGCGTCGGTCACGATGTGGCCGGCGTCGTACTGCATCGCGGTCGGGGCGATCGACACCATGGTGCAGCGGTTGGCGATGATGCCGAACAGCGCGATCATGAATTCGAGGCGGTTGTCGAGCATCATGACGACCGTGTCGCCGGGAGCCACCTTGTCCTTCAGATAGCCGGCAAAGCGCTGGCAGCGGTCGAGGAACTCGCGCCGCGTCATCGTCAGGCCGCCTTCGATGATGATCGCCGGCCGCTCCGGATCTTCGACGCAACCCTTGTGGAGAAC
Organism: Rhizobiaceae bacterium; assembly: GCA_016793565.1. Taxonomy (GTDB): domain Bacteria; phylum Pseudomonadota; class Alphaproteobacteria; order Rhizobiales; family Rhizobiaceae; genus JAEUMA01. The sequence continues at coordinate 3,773 of JAEUMA010000407.1, read as the reverse complement.
TTCGATGACGCTCTTGGCCGACACCGCCGTCCAATCGGGCGCGACATCCTCGTGCTTGATCCAGTCGGTGGGGCGTGGCGGGACGTTGGTGAGGCCCAGTTCCTGGCGGGGCGCTTGGAGAAGCGTGCTCATGCCACAACCTCTGCGTAGCCGTTGGATATCACGGTGCTGCCGGCGGCGTCCGCCGCCTCGAAGCCGACGATGCCGCCTGGGCTGCTGCGCAGGCTGACGGTCACCGCCTGTCCGGGGGTGAGCAGCAGCGGATTGGCGAAGCGTCCGCCGAGCCGTTTCAGCCGCGCCATGTCGCCGCCTGCCGGGCCGTCGACCACCGCGCGGCCCGCGAGCGCCATCGTCAGCATGCCGTGCACCAGAGGCGCGGGGAAACCCACCTTGGCGGCGGCGGCCGGGTCGAGCGTATAGGGTGAATAATCGCGTGCGGCGTCGGCATAGCGCCGCGTCTGGTCGGCCGCGAGCGGATAGCGCGAGGAAACCGCATCGCCTGCGGGGGTGGCGGGGCGTGCGGGCAACGCCTCGCCTACCGCGCCGCTGGCGCTCAGTCCGCGCGCCAGGCAGGAACTGTACTGCGTCGAGACCGGTTTGCCGTCGTGCGTCCTGGTGTCGGAGCGGATGATGAACACCACGCCGGCGCGCGTCGCCTTGGCGCCGACCAGCTTCGATTGCGAGAACCAGCGCTGGCCGGGCAGCATCGGCGCGTGGAAGACGAAATCGTGCTCGCCATGTAGGATGAACTCGCCCGTCGCCCGCTGCAGCACTTCGACCATGCTCTGCATGACCGGAATATGCGCGAAGACCGGCGAGCCGATGGCGCCGGCCAGATGCTTCGGGTTGCTGTCGTCGACCGACTTGGCGAACTGCGCAAAGCGGTGGGTGCTGGTGCGGAACTCCTCGGAATCCCGCGTAAGCCCGATCGGCACCGATGCCAGATCGAATGGCTTGGCTGAAGTCTCGGTCATACGGCGAGCCCCTCTACGAAATCGCCCAGTTTCGGAAGCGTCGGCAACCTGCCGCGCAGCGCATTGTCCAGATCGTCCAGTTTCCAGCGGCCGTCGGTGCGCACGTCCACCGCGATCGTACTCGGCTGGATGACTTCGACGCGGTTGCCGTAGGCCTGGAACACCTGCCCGGTGGCGGGGCAGTCGGCCATCGCCAGCCAGCATATCAGCGGCGCGACGTTGGCCGGGTCGAACACGTCGAACACGTCCTCCGGCGGCTTCTTCAGCGACGCCTCGATGCGGGTGCGCGCGGACGGCGACACCGCATTGGCGCGCACGCCGTACTTCGCGCCTTCCAGCGCCAGCGTGCGGGCCAGCGCCACGACGGCGAGCTTGGCCGAGGCATAGTTCGCCTGGCCGAAATTGCCCATCAGGCCCGCCAGCGACGTCGTGTTGACGATGGAAGCCTTGATTTCGTCGCCGGCCTTGGCGGCGTTGCGCCAATAGGCCATTGCGTGGCGCGAGGGGGCGGCATGGCCCTTCAGATGGACCCGGATCACCGCGTCCCATTCTTCCTCGCTCATGTTGGCGAACAGCTTGTCGCGCAGGATGCCGGCATTGTTGACCAGAATGTGCAGCCCGCCGAATGTGTCTACGGCCTGCCGGATCATCGCCTCGGCGTCTGCCCAGTCGGCCACGTCGTGCCCGGAGATGGCCGCCCGGCCGCCCTTCGCCTTGATCGCATCCACGACCTCGGCTGCCGGCGTTGCGTCACGGCCGACGCCGTGGAGGTCGCCGCCGAGATCGTTGACCAGAACAGCGGCGCCCTGCTCGGCCAAAGCCAGCGCATAGGCGCGCCCAAGGCCACGTCCTGCGCCCGTCACGATGGCCACACGGCCGCTCAAATGCCCGCCGCTCATGCCAGCCACTCGATGATCAAAAATCCGCGAACGCCCCGCCATTCATGACGGGGCCGCCTTGCAGTGCCCATGCCTGTTCCCACTCAATGTCAGGGCTTCGGTGGACTCGGCGCTCGATACGGCTGGCTATGCCTGCCCGTCGCGACAGCCGGAGCCTCGGCCCCGTTCGTTGACAGGAGAAGGCAAAGTGAATATGAAGTCAATATCAATTTTTTCGAGACGCCGACGATGCAGTGTTTCCTGCCGTCCGTCCCGATGGACGGACTTCCAGCCATGCAGCGCCCAGCCGAGCCAGAGTCCACGCCCCAGCGACCAGCATATTCCGCATGGTTGAGGGATAGCAACAGCATTACCCAGCAATTCATGGCCATCGGCGGCCGGCCGGATATCGTCAGCCTCGCCGGCGGGTTACCCGCGGCAGAGTTCTATCCGACGGCGGCTATCGAGGCGGCGTCCAAGCGCGCGCTCGACCGCTGGGGCTCCGCCGCGCTGGAATACGGCCCGATCGAGGGGTTCCCCGCCCTGCGGGAGCATATCGCCGCGCGCATCAGCAAGGCCACCGGACGCACCTTCACGGTCGCCAACGTGCTGTTGACCGTTGGCGCGATGCAGGGCCTGGACCTTCTCGGTAAGGTGCTGGTCGATCCCGGCGATCTCATCGTCACCCAGAACCCGACCTATGTCGGCGCGCTGGATGCGTGGCGTCCGCGCCGGCCGCGCTACGTTGCGCTAGACTGGTCGCTGCGGGAGCCGGATTTCGGCCGCGCTTTGGCCGACGCCAAGTTCGTCTATACAGTTCCCAACTACTCCAACCCGACCGGCGCCCTGGTCTCGACAGCGGCGCGCCAGGCGCTGCTCGAGCGGGTGGTGCGTGCAGGAACATGGCTCGTCGAGGACGACCCCTATCTGCCGCTGCAATATGACGGCGACGCGGGGCCGAGCATCCTTGCCCTGCATGGCCGTATGGCGCCGGAAGGCACCTATGCGGGGCCGGTGGTCTATCTCGGCACCCTGTCGAAGAGCATCGTGCCCGGCCTGCGGGTAGGCTGGGCGATCGCCGATCCCGGCATGATCCAGACGCTGACGCTCGCCAAGCAGTCGTCCGACCTGACCGGGTCGATGCTGACGCAGGCTATCGCGCTGGAGCTTCTGGAGCACGGCATCGAGGAACAGCACGTGCCGGGCATGGTGGAGCGATACCGCGTTCGCCGCGATGCGCTCTGCGCGGCGGCCTCCCGGCAGTTGGGTGACTGGTACGAATGGGAAGTTCCGCCCGGCGGCATGTTCGTCTGGATGCGCGCCAGGGACCCGCGCATCGACACCAACGATCTTTACGCCTTCGCCTTGGAGGAGAAGGTGGCATTCGTACCGAGCAGCGTGTTCGACGCCGACGGTGCCAGACGCGACGCCATGCGGATCAACTTCACCCGCAGCAGGCCCGAAGTGATCGAGGAAGGCATCCGTCGGCTGGCCCGAGCGACGGAACGCTACCTCGCTTCGCTCTGATAGCTACGCGTCCTTTCTGACGATCTGGAGAAAACCGGTCAGGGTTTTCGCCAACAGGTCGCGGTCGACCGCCATCGGCAGCACGGTGCCGCCGAAGTCGGCCGTCAGCAGAATTTGCGTCTCGTCGGCGCCGGCCGCCACGTCCAGCGCCCGCAGGGCAAGCGGCTGAGCGAGAGCGCCGGCCGTGGCGGATGCCGCCTGTTCGGGCCGCAGCTTCGCCTGTTCCGCGATGATCAGCGCGATCAGCTTGCCGATGTCGGCATTGGCCACGCGGAAGCCGCTATGGCCGGCCTCCGTCTCGAACACGAGGGCGCAGGTGACGCCGTCGTTCATCGGGCGGATGACGAAGCTCCTGACGGGCTTGACCGAGACCTGCGTGGTTTCCGACATCTTA
>JAEUMA010000400.1 GCA_016793565.1 Rhizobiaceae bacterium | reverse complement strand
GCGATATTGCGGCCGTCCTCTGGCTTTTCGGCAGTGGCGCGTGGCGTCATCGTGCTCCTTGCGGATCCTCTCTCAACCGAGGTCCGGTTATCCGGACCAATCGTTTTGCTCACCATTGAGCCGGCGCGGAAATTGACACTCCGGCCGTTGCATTGCCCCCGCGGCCCGCCAAAAAGCGGAAATCGCGGAACAAATTCGTGGCGATCACCTCAATCGGGAGCGTCGATATGACGGGAACGGCCCTTGTCCTCGTTCGTAGGCAGCGCGTTGCGGCCTGGACCGGTTCCGGGATTGCGATGATCCAATGTCGCTTTTATGATTTGATCGGCGTCAAAGCAACCCCGATTTCGTCGGTGGCGAAACGTGTTTCCTTTGCGTCAGGTCGGCGTGAAAAGGCTTGGTTAACCTTATCTGGATACCGCTTGTTAAGCGCTTTTCCCGTTGCGGCGCATGCCCGGGAATGCGCATTGTGTTCGCGAAGGCGTGGTGTTTCCGATGAGGCGGTGGCTTGACAGGCGCAGGGTGACATTGCCGGGCCGCTGGCTGCGGCCGCTGCTTCTCTTTTGCTTTGCCGGCTGCCTCAACGTCTACGGCCTCGCCGCCGCTTCCGCCGCTTCGCCAGACCTGCGCGACGTGGAGATCGGAGGCAACGCCGAGCGCACCCGTCTCGTCCTGAACTTCGACGGCGAGCCGGAGCCCAAATGGTTCCTGCTGCGGGCGCCGCATCGGCTGGTGATAGACCTGCCGCAGACGCGTTTTCTTTTCGACGCGCGCAAGCTCAAGCCGAAAGGCCTTCTGCTCAGCATGCGCTACGGCCAGCTCGGCGCCGGCAGTTCGCGTATCATCCTCGGCGGCAAGGGACCCTTCACGATCGAGAGCTTCGATGTCTTGCCGAACGATGGCGGCGGCTTCCGCATCGCCTTCGACATGGTGGCGGCCTCCGACAAGGCGTTCGAAGCCGCTCTTGCCGTGCAGGCGCAAACGACGGGTTCCACCCGCTCTACGCCGAAGGGTGACCGCCTCGTCCACGAGGGCGACGCCACCGCCGATCGCTTCACGATCGTCATCGATCCGGGTCATGGCGGCATCGATGGCGGCGCCGAGGGGCTCAACGGGACCGTGGAGAAGGCCATAACGCTGGCTTTCGCCCAGCAGCTGCAGGAAGCGCTGCTCGCCACCGGTCGCTACGATGTCTATCTCACGCGCTCGACCGACGAGTTCCTGAGGCTCGACGAGCGTGTGCGCATCGCTCGCCAGCACGGCGCCGATCTTTTCCTTTCGATCCACGCCGACACCATCAACGTCAAGGGCATCTCGGGCGCGACCATCTACACGGTGTCGGAAAAGGCATCCGACGCCGAAGCCGAGGCGACGGCGCTGCGCGAAAACCTTTCCGACGAACTGGCCGGTATTACGGTGGAGGCCGAGAGCCAGCAGGTCGCCGATATCCTGATCGACCTTATCCGTCGCGAGACGCACGGTTTCTCGATGCGCTTCGCCCGCTCGCTGGTCGGCGAACTGTCAGACACTGTCGGCCTGATCAACAACCCGCACCGCTCGGCCGGGTTCAAGGTGCTGAAGGCGCCGGACGTGCCGTCCGTGCTGCTGGAACTGGGCTATCTTTCCAACGTGCAGGACGAGGCGCATCTGCGCGACCCGGATTGGCGCAAGCGTGCTGCCGACAGCATAGTAAAGGCGGTCGCGCTCTTCGAACAGGCCCGGACGGCGAGCGGCGGCTGATGTCCGCTCGACCTTCCTGCCGCAGCGGAAGCCGTTGCGCTCACACAACAGCCGGCGTCATTCGCAATTCAGCCCCTTGCGCCGCAGAGGTTGCGCCGCAATTTGCCCACAACCGGCAGGCATGGCTTCGCCACAAAGGTCGGGAAATAACGCCATGGTCGGGATTTACATCGTCTCGCCGTGAGCGGACGTTGAATCCCAGACTGGAGCGGGCATGATTCGGCTGATCGGCTATTTTTTCGGCATAGGAACGGCGCTGGCGCTGCTGGCGGCGGCCGGCATCGGCATCTATGTCGGCAATCTGGCCAAGGATCTGCCGGACTATGAGGTGCTGGCCAAGTACGAGCCGCCGGTGACCACGCGCATCCATGCGTCGGACGGTTCGCTGATGGGCGAGTTCGCGCGCGAGCGCCGGCTCTATCTGCCCATCCAGGCGGTGCCTGACCGCGTCAAGGCGGCGTTCCTGTCGGCCGAGGACAAGAATTTCTATCAGCATCCCGGCATCGACGTGACCGGCCTCGGCCGCGCTATCATAACCAACTTCCAGAATTTCGGCTCCGGCCGCCGTCAGGTCGGCGCCTCGACGATCACCCAGCAGGTCGCCAAGAATTTCTTGCTTACCTCCGACCAGACCTATGAGCGCAAGCTCAAGGAAATGATCCTGGCGTTCCGCATCGAGCAGACCTATTCGAAGGACCGCATCCTGGAGCTCTACGTCAACGAGATCTTCTTCGGACTCGGCGCTTACGGCATTGCCGGCGCCGCGCTGACCTATTTCGACAAGTCGGTGAACGAACTGACGGTCGCCGAGGCGGCCTATCTCGCCGCGCTGCCCAAGGGCCCGTCCAACTATCACCCGTTCCGCCACACCGAGCGCGCCGTCGAGCGCCGCAACTGGGTCATCGACCAGATGGTGATGAACGGCTACGTCAATCCCGAGGAGGGCGAGAAGGCGAAGGCCGAGCCGCTGGGCGTAACGCCGCGCCGCACTGGCAACTACGTGTTCGCGAGCGAGTACTTTACCGAGGAAGTCCGTCGCGAGATCATCGCCCGCTATGGCCAGGATGCGCTCTATGAGGGCGGACTGTCGGTGCGGACCACGCTTGACCCCACGCTGCAGCTGTTCGCGCGAAAGTCCATGCAGGACGGGCTGATGAAGTACGACCGCCTGCGCGGTTTTCGCGGGCCGGTGCAGACGATCGACATTTCCGGCGATTGGGGCAAGGCTCTGGGCGACGTCAAGGCGCTTTCGGACGTGCCGGAATGGCAGCTCGCGGTCGTGCTCGACAGCGCTCCCAACGCGGTGCGGATCGGCCTGCAGCCGCCGCGCGAGGTTTCGGGCGCGATTTCTGACCAGCGTAACGAGGGAACGCTCTCGAAAGATGCGATGACCTGGGCGATGCGCTACGTGGAAGACGGCAAGCGCGTCAAGGTCAAGTCGGTGGCGGACGTGCTGAAGCCCGGCGACGTCGTCTTCGTGGAGCGCGTCGACGGAGGCGAGGGCAGCTACAACCTGGAGCAGGTGCCCGAGGTGTCCGGCGGCATGGTGGCGATGGATCCGCATACCGGCCGCGTGCTGGCGATGGTGGGCGGCTTCTCGTTCTCGCAGTCCGAATTCAACCGTGCCACGCAGGCGATGCGCCAGCCCGGCTCCTCTTTCAAGCCCATCGTCTACGCCGCTGCCCTCGACAATGGCTATACGCCGGCATCGGTCATCATGGATGGCCCGGTGACGATCCATATCGGCAACGAGGTTTGGACCCCGAAAAACTACGACGGCAAGGCCGCGGGCCCTTCGACGCTGCGCAACGGCATCGAGCGCTCGCGCAACCTTATGACCGTCCGGCTCGCCAACGACATGGGCATGAAGCTGGTGGCGGAGTATGCCGAGCGCTTCGGCGTCTACGACAAGATGCCTCCGCACATCGCCATGTCGCTGGGCTCCGGCGAGACGACCGTGATGCGCATGGTCTCGGCCTATGCGGTGATGGCCAATGGCGGCAAGTCGATCAAGCCGTCGCTGATCGACCGCATCCAGGACCGATACGGCAAGACGGTCTTCAAGCATGACGACCGTGGCTGCGAGGGGTGCATGGCGACGGAATGGTCGTCGCAGCCCGAGCCGGAGCTCGTCGATCATTCCGAGCAGGTGCTCGACCCGATGACCGCCTACCAGATCACCTCCATGATGGAGGGCGTGGTCCAGCGCGGCACCGCCGTGACCGTGTCGGAACTCGGCCGGCCGATCGCCGGCAAGACTGGCACGACCAACGACGAGAAGGACGCCTGGTTCATCGGCTACACGCCCAATCTCGTCGTCGGCCTCTACATGGGCTACGACAAGCCGCAGGGCCTCGGCAAGGGATCGACGGGCGGCGGTCTCGCCGCGCCTATCTTCAAGGAGTTCATGGGCGACGCTCTCAAGGATACGCCCGTGGTCGATTTCCAGGTGCCGGAAGGCATGAAGCTGATCGCCATCAACCGCAAGACGGGCATGCAGGCCAACGAGGGCGATGCCGGCACGATCATCGAGGCCTTCAAGCCGGGCACCGGCCCGGCGGACAGCTACTGGGTCATCGGCATGGACGAATCGTCCGGCGGCGGCGCGGCAATCTCGCCCCAGGCGCAGAAGACGATCGAACAGGGCGGCGGCGGTCTTTACTGATTGCGCTGTCAGCCTCCGCACCATAGGCGGCTTTGCCGCCCATTTTGCTTTACAGCCAGCTACCGCCTCCCTATGGTCCGCGCCGGCCTGCACCGGCCGTAGTGAATTCGGGAAAAGAACCAAGCATATGAGAGCCGAAACCCAGTTCCTCGTCGATGAGATCAAGCAGGCCATCGGCCTGCTGAGGAGGCATCTTTGACTGGGACCAGGCCGTCAAACGTCTGGACTATCTGAACTCCCGCTCGGAAGACCCGACGCTGTGGAACCAGCCCGTTGAAGCCCAGAAGCTGATGCGCGAACGCCAGCAGCTCGAGGACAACATCAAGGGTATCCGCGAACTCACGCAGGGACTTGAAGACAGCATCGGCCTGATCGAACTCGGCGAGGAGGAGGGTGACGCCTCGGTGGTCGCCGAGGCTGAGGCGGCGATTCGCTCGATGTCGGGCGAGATCAGGGCGCGCCAGATCGCTACGATGCTTTCGGGCGAGGCCGACGGCAACGACACCTATCTCGAAGTGCATGCCGGCGCCGGCGGCACCGAAAGCCAGGACTGGGCCAACATGCTTTTGCGCATGTACACCCGCTGGGCCGAGCGTCGCGGCTTCAAGGTCGAGGTTCTGGAAATGCACGACGGCGAGGAAGCGGGTATCAAGTCCGCCACCATCCTCGTCAAGGGTGAGAACGCCTATGGCTGGCTGAAGACGGAGTCGGGCGTTCATCGGCTCGTGCGCATTTCGCCCTACGACAGCAATGCCCGTCGCCACACCTCCTTCGCCTCGATCTGGGTCTATCCGGTCGTCGATGATTCTATCGAGATCGATGTTTCGGAATCGGACGTTCGCATCGACACCTATCGCTCGTCCGGTTCAGGCGGCCAGCACGTCAACACGACCGACTCGGCCGTTCGGATCACGCACCTTGCCACCGGCATCGCCGTTGCCTGCCAGGCCGAGCGCTCGCAGCACAAGAACAAGGCCAAGGCCTGGGAAATGCTGCGCTCCCGGCTCTACGAGGAAGAGCTGAAAAAGCGCGAAGCGGTCGCCAACGCGACCGAGGCGGCCAAGACGGACATCGGCTGGGGACACCAGATCCGGTCCTACGTGCTGCAGCCCTACCAACTCGTCAAGGACCTGCGCACGGGCACGGAAAGCACCAATCCGTCCGCCGTCCTCGACGGCGACCTTGACGGGTTCATGGAAGCCTCGCTTGCCTCGCGAATTGAAGGTGGCCCATCCCAGCCGGTGGCGGATATCGATTGAGCGCTTCTTGAGGCGTGCCTGGCCTATCGAGAGATGAGCGGGTACGCGGAACCGGCAGCGCCGATCAACTCTGCCCGAACACCCGACGAAAGATCGTGTCGACGTGCTTGGTGTGGTAGCCGAGGTCGAATTTCTCGCGCAGTTCGGCTTCGGAGAGCGCGGCGGTCACGTCCTTGTCGGAAAGCAGTTCCTCAAGGAAATCCGCGCCTTCTTCCCACACTCTCATCGCGTTTCTCTGCACTAGGCGGTAGGCATCTTCGCGCGAGACGCCGGCCTGCGTCAGGGCCAGCAAAACGCGCTGCGAATGCACCAGTCCGCGGAAACGGTCGAGGTTCTTCTGCATGTTCTGCGGATAGACCAGCAGTCTGTCGATCACCCCAGTCAGGCGGACTAGCGCGAAATCAAGCGTAACCGTGGCGTCGGGCCCGATCATGCGCTCGACCGACGAATGCGAGATGTCGCGTTCGTGCCAGAGCGCCACGTTCTCCATCGCGGGCAGCGCGTAGGAGCGCACCATGCGAGCGAGCCCGGTCAGGTTTTCCGTCAGCACCGGATTGCGCTTGTGCGGCATCGCCGACGAGCCCTTCTGGCCCGGCGAGAAATATTCTTCCGCCTCCAGAACCTCGGTGCGCTGCAGATGGCGGATCTCGATTGCCAGCCGCTCGATCGAGGAGGCGATTACGCCGAGCGTGGCGAAATACATCGCATGTCGGTCGCGCGGGATGATCTGCGTCGAGACCGGCTCCGGCCGCAGCCCCAGCTTCGCGGCCACGTGCTCCTCCACGCGCGGATCGATGTTGGCGAAGGTGCCGACCGCGCCCGATATTGCGCAGGTCGAAACCTCGTCCTTGGCAAGCAGAAGCCGTTGGCGCGCGCGCGCGAATTCCGCATAGGCCTCGGCCAACTTCAGGCCGAAGGTGGTCGGCTCGGCATGGATGCCGTGGCTGCGGCCGATGGTGATCGTGTCCTTATGCTCGAAGGCTCGGCGTTCCAGCGCGGCCAGCAGCCCGTCCAGATCAGCCAGAAGGATGTCGGCCGCACGGACAAGTTGGATATTGAAGCAGGTGTCAAGCACGTCGGATGACGTCATGCCCTGGTGGATGAAGCGGGCGTCAGGCCCGACGAATTCCGCCAGATGCGTAAGGAAAGCGATCACGTCGTGCTTGGTGACGCGCTCGATCTCGTCAATGCGCGCCACGTC
>JAEUMA010000373.1 GCA_016793565.1 Rhizobiaceae bacterium | reverse complement strand
ACACCGTCGCCCTGCGCGCCCAGTCGTTCTATGCGGAATCGGGTGCTCATGGCGATTTGCGACCTGCCAGGAGGAATTCGCGATTGCCGTCACCGCCTTCGATCGGCGAGGACTCCAGCCCCAGAACGCCCCAGCCCCTCTGCGAAGCCAGCCAGTCGGCGACGCGCCGCGCTGCGCGCTCGGCATCGGCAGGATCCTTGAGCAGGCCGCCTTTGCCGATGGCCTCGCGGCCCGCCTCGAACTGCGGCTTGACGAGAAAGACGCCGGACGCACCCGGTGCCGCAAGGTCGAGCGCCGCAGGCAGCGCAAGCGTGATCGATATGAAGCTGACGTCGCAGACGAGGAAATCCGGCCGCGTACCTTCGAAATGACCAACCGTCAGATCACGCGCGTTGAGGCCCTCGATCGCGCTCACCCGAGAATCGGCGGCCAGGGCGGGGTCCAGCTGGCCGTGGCCAACGTCGATGGCGAAGACCCGGGTTGCACCCCGCTCCAGCAGCACCTGTGTGAAGCCGCCGGTCGAAGCGCCTATGTCCAGCGCAACCCTCCCCTTCACGTCGAGGTCGAAGCCGTCCAACGCCGCGATCAGCTTGAGAGCGCCCCGCGAGACATAGGCCCTTGCAGGATCTGATACGACGACCTCGGCATTTTCGGCCACTGCCTGCCCCGCCTTGGCGGCAGTCGCGCCATCGACCGCGACGGTACCGCGAACAACGGCGTCACGCGCACGCGAGCGCGAGGCGAAAAATCCGCGCTCCACCAGCAGTTCGTCCAGCCGCAGCTTGCGCGCGGCGTTGCGGGCCCTGTCCATGGGCTTTCATTGGAGAAAGCTGAACGCGGTGGCAAGCCTCAACGCGCGGGTATGAACGTGAAGCTGGATCGCTGGCTAGGAGGCGACGATGCATGCTTCTTGGGTTCGATGTCTTGTACATGCGCCGGCACGGCGACCGCGTTCGTCGTCATGGCGTCGACGCCGTCGGGCAGTCTCAGCCGCGCGTCGAAGGTCAGCGGCCCGCGCAGGTCACCGATGCGGTCGGCGACGATGCCCAAAACGGCTGCCTCGAGCTTGCGGTCGTAACGGATCTCGGCAGTCGCGCTGCCAGTGAACACGACGAACAAGGCCGCGGCGATGATTGGAGCCTTCATTTTGTTTTCTCCCTGCTTTTGCGGGAGGTTTTACGGGAGGCCGCCTAAGATTCACCAAAGCCAAAGGGTAAGCAAAAACCCAAACGCCAGTGTAAACAGAGCGTTAGCACTAAGTCCGGACAGTTCGATTCAAATCAGGCGGTGGCTGCGCGAGAGCCCTGTCCCAATGCCCCGAACACGGCGCGCACGATGCCGGCCGTGTCCAGGCCCGCATCGGCATACATCTTTTCGGGCTTTGCCTGGTCGACGAAGGCGTCCGGCATCACCAGGGGCCGCACCTTGAGGCCGCTGTCGAGCAGGCCGTTATGCGCGAGAAAGTGCAGGACCTGGCTGGCAAAGCCGCCGATGGAGCTTTCTTCCACGGTAATCAGAACCTCGTGGGCGCGAGCCAGCCGGACGACCAGCTCGGTGTCCAGCGGCTTGGCGAAGCGGGCATCGGCCACCGTGGTGGAAAGGCCCGCGGCATCGAGTTCCTCGGCGGCGGCGAGACAGTCCTGCAGACGTGTTCCGAACGAAAGAAGCGCGACCTTGGTGCCCTCCTTGACGATCCGGCCCTTGCCTATCTCCAGAAAACGGCCGCGTTCGGGCATATCCACGCCGACGCCGTTGCCCCGGGGGTAACGGAACGCGACCGGACCTTCGTCATACTCGGCGGCGGTGCGCACCATATGCTTGAGTTCGGCCTCGTCGGCCGCCGCCATCACGACGAAATCCGGAAGCGAGGCGAGATAGGCCGTATCGAAGGCGCCGCAATGCGTCGGTCCGTCCGCGCCGACGAAGCCGGCGCGGTCGATCGGAAACCGTACCGGCAGCCGCTGGATCGCCACGTCGTGCACCACCTGATCGTAGGCGCGCTGCAGGAAGGTCGAATAGATGGCGGCGAACGGCTTCAATCCCTCGGCGGCCAGCCCGGCCGCGAAGGTGACCGCGTGCTGCTCGGCGATACCGACGTCGAAGGTCCTCGCCGGAAAGGCTTCGCCGAACAGGTCGAGCCCGGTGCCGGAAGGCATGGCGGCGGTGATCGCCACGATGCGGTCATCGAGGCCAGCTTCCTGAATCAGGCTATCCGCGAACACCCGCGTATAGCTCGGCGCATTGGCCGGTGGCTTGGCCTGCGCACCGGTGATGACGTCGAAGCGGTTGACGCCGTGGTACTTGTCGCTCGCCGCCTCGGCCGGACCGTAGCCCTTGCCCTTCTGGGTGACGACATGGATCAGCACCGGCCCCTCGCCATTGTCGCGCACATTGCGCAGCACCGGGATCAGGTGTTCCAGATTGTGCCCGTCGATCGGGCCGATGTGGTAGAAGCCCAGTTCCTCGAACAGCGTGCCGCCGGTCACGTAACCACGCGCGTGCTCCACCGCGCGGGTGATGGCGCGGTCGGCACGCTTGCCGAGGTAGGAGGTCAGTTTCTTGCCGAAATCGCGCAGGCCCAGATAGGTCTTGCCGGAGGCGAGCCGCGCCAGATAGGCGCTCATCGCACCAGTCGGCGGGGCAATCGACATGTCGTTGTCGTTGAGAATGACGATCAGGCGCGAGCCGAGCGCGCCGGCGTTGTTCATCGCCTCGTAGGCCATACCGGCCGACATCGCACCGTCACCGATGACGGCGATCACCTTGTTGTCGCCCCCGGTGAGGTCGCGCGCCACCGCCATGCCGAGGCCGGCCGAGATCGAGGTCGAGGAGTGCGCCGCGCCAAACGGGTCGTACTCGCTCTCGGCACGTTTGGTGAAGCCCGACAGTCCGCCTTCCTGCCGCAGAGTGCGGATGCGGTCGCGGCGGCCGGTGAGAATCTTGTGCGGATAGGCCTGGTGGCCGACGTCCCAGATCACACGGTCTTCAGGCGTATTGAAGACGTAGTGCAGCGCGACCGTAAGCTCGACGACCCCCAGGCCGGCGCCCAGATGTCCGCCGGTATGCGAGACCGCGTCGACAAGTTCGGCGCGCAACTCTTCGGCCAGCGCCGGCAGATCCGTTTCTGCAAGACCGCGCAGGTCTGCGGGCACCTTGACCGCGTCGAGGAGCTGGGTCCGCGGAGATGATGTCACGGGGTGGCGGCCTTCATAGGCATGATGCTGACCGGGCAATAGCGGTTTGCCTGATGAATGTAAATGTGCGTCACCCCCTCGACAATCGCCAACAGATCAGCCCTCGGGAAGCGGTATGAACTCGTCCTCGTCGCCCGGAACGATGTCGAACCGCCCGGTCTTCCATTCCTTTTTTGCCTGCTCGATTCGTTCTTTTGATGACGATACGAAGTTCCACCAGATATAGCGCTGGGAACCGATCGACGCGCCGCCGAACAGCATCACATGAGCGCCTTGCGGCGCTTCCACCACGATTTCGTCACCCGGCCGAAAAACCAGAAGCCGGTCGGACGGAAAGCGATCGCCCGCGATGGTCACGCTCCCGTCCAGCACGTAGATGGCGCGTTCCTCCGCTTCGGCCGGAATTCTCGCCTTTGCGCCCGGCGCCAAGGCGATGTCGACGTACAGCGTATCGGAATAGCCGCCGACCGGCGACTTCATGCCATCGAACCCGCCCATGACGACGCGCCCGGAAACGCCACCGGCGTCGAATTTGGGAAGGCTGTCGCGCAGCGTATTCTGGAAGAGCGGATCGATATCCTCCTTGCCGTCGGGCAGGGCAAGCCACGTCTGCAGCCCGGAAATGGAGAGCGGGCCGCCGCGCAATTCCTCCGGCGATCTCTCCGAATGGACGATGCCACGCCCCGCGGTCATCAGGTTCACGTCGCCCGGCCGGATCACCATCTCGGTGCCTAGCGAATCGCGGTGCCGGATATTGCCGTCGAACAGATAGGTCACGGTCGCCAGGCCGATATGCGGGTGCGGCCGCACGTCCAGCGCCATACCCGGCCGCAGGATCGCCGGTCCCATGCGGTCGAAGAAAATGAACGGTCCGACCAGGCGGCGCTTGGCCGTCGGCAGCGCGCGACGAACCTCGAACCCGCCGATGTCCTTGGCGTTGGGTATCACCATCAATTCGATGGCGTCGCAGGCGAAAGCATCGCCCGGCTGCGGGTCGTTGCCTGGGAAAAAACTCATGCGTACCTCCGCATCGTTCGGCTGGACTGCAACGCGTTGGCGGCCCGTCAGCGGGCGAACCGAAGGGCCGAACGGGCTCGTGCCTTGCCGGCCTCGTCCTCGCGATCACGCGGGTGCTGGCTGGTCTCCAACGTATCCAAAAGCTGGCGGGCGGCAGCGGCGACCGCGTTCACGGCGCGGTCAAAGGCCTCCTCGTTGCGTTTGGCCGGCCTCGTGAACCCCGAAAGCTTGCGCACGAACTGAAGCGCGGCGTCGTGCACTTCGGTGTCCGTCGCCGGCGGCTCGAAGTTGAAAAGGGTTCTGATGTTGCGGCACATGATTTCGGTTCCGGCTTCGGATGGGCCCGCCCTCGCCTGAAA
>JAEUMA010000365.1 GCA_016793565.1 Rhizobiaceae bacterium | reverse complement strand
TTGCTGCCCGGCCTGTGGATCGTGCTGTCGTCGCTGCGGCCGACCGTCGAGATCATGGCCAAGCCGCCGGTGTGGATCCCGCAGGAACTGTCGTTCGACGCCTATGTCGCCATGTTCTCGGGCGTCGGCCAGGGCGGCATCCCCGTGGTCGAATATTTCCGCAACTCGCTGATCATCTCGGTGACCTCGACGCTGATCGCACTGCTGGTCGGCATGGGCGGCGGCTACGCCTTCGCGCGCTACCGGTTTCGCGGCAAGTCGGCGAGCTTCCTCGGCTTCATGCTGACGCGCACGGTGCCGGGCATCGCGCTGTCGCTGCCGCTCTTCTTCGTCTTTGCTCGGCTCGGCATCATCGACACGCATTTCGGCCTGATCCTCGCCTATGTCGCGCTCAACCTTCCCTTCACCATCTGGCTGATCGACGGCTTCTTCCGCCAGGTGCCGAAAGATCTCGCCGAAGCCGCGCAGATCGACGGCTGCACGCGCTGGCAGGCCTTCTGGCAGGTCGAGTTTCCGCTCGCGCGGCCGGGCATCGCCGCCGCGGGCATCTTCGCCTTCCTGACGTCGTGGAACGAATTCGCCCTCGCCTCTCAGCTGACGCGCTCGATCAACTCCAAGACGCTGCCGGTCGGCCTGCTCGACTACACGTCCGAATTCACCATCGACTGGCGCGGCATGTGCGCGCTGGCCGTGGTGATGATCGTGCCGGCGCTGGCACTCACCTTCATGGTGCAGAAGCATCTCGTCTCCGGCCTCACCTCCGGCGCGGTGAAGGGGTGAGGATGATGATGCTCTCCAGCGCGATCCTCCCTCCACCACGCTTCGCGTGGTCCCCCTCCCCCGTAAACCGGGGAGGATCAAGGGCGCCAGCACCACCGCCAATCCTCCCCTGCGAAGCGGGGGAGGGAGACCACGCGAAGCGTGGTGGAGGGGGCGCTCGCCTTCCAATCCAACCCATTGGAACTGCCTGATGGCCACAGTCTCCCTGCGAAAGCTCGAAAAGCGCTACGGCGCCACGCCAGTCGTACACGGCATCGACCTCGATGTCGCCGATCGCGAGTTCATCGCCCTGGTCGGCCCGTCCGGTTGCGGCAAGTCGACGACGCTGCGCATGATCGCCGGCCTGGAGGACATTTCGGGCGGCGAGATCCGCATCGGCGGGCGCGTCGTCAACGATCTGCCGCCGCGTTCGCGCAACATCTCCATGGTGTTCCAGTCCTATGCGCTCTACCCGCACATGTCGGTGCGCGAGAACATGGGCTTTTCCCTCAAGATCGCCGGCCGTCCACAGGCGGAGATCGCGGCGAAGGTGGCGGAAGCGGCCCGGACGCTCGGGTTGGAACCCTATCTGGACCGCCGCCCGGCGCAGCTTTCCGGCGGCCAGCGCCAGCGTGTCGCCATGGGCCGCGCCATCGTGCGCGATCCCGAGGTCTTCCTGTTCGACGAGCCGCTTTCGAACCTCGACGCCAAGCTGCGATCCGAAGTGCGCACCGAGATCAAGCGGCTGCATGCGCGTATGCAGGCGACCATGATCTACGTCACC